>JH610988.1 GCA_000252485.1 Prochloron didemni P4-Papua_New_Guinea
GATTCTCTCCTCTTCTAAACGTTGTTGTTGTTCTAGTTCTAGTTCTGCTCTTTCTTTAGATACTTCTAAAGGAACTAGTTTTGGTTTTTCCTGTTCAAGTTTGGGTTTTGGTAAACTAGGTTGAAGAATAATTACTTCAATGGGTTTGGGTTCTGGTTTGGATTGAGGATCTTCCAATACATTGAAGGGAAAGATACTAAATAAGAATAATACTGGAGCTAAGGAACTGGTACATCCATATATCATCCAACGACGAACTGATTCTGATTCTTTTTCTCTCTGTTGAGCTAAATAATTAAAAAACTCCATAAGGTTTATTTATAGCAGTTGACAGTTGATAGTGGACAGTTGATAGTTATACTGCAACCTGCGGTTGCTGGAACTCAATAGTAAACACTGTCATAGGCCGGTATATAGATGTACATATTGACCAAGAAACCCTATATTCAAAGTTAATCTTAGTTACTGGGTTCCTTGGCCGCGATCGCCAATTTAACTCCTTCTATTTGCCGCAACTTATCCATTATTTCCACAACCAAACCGTGAGCTACTGTATCGTCAGCATTAATAATTATTAATTGTTGGGAGTCTGGTTTAACTAACTGACTGGCTCGCTCTGTCAACTGTTCTAGGGTTATGGGTTCTTGATTGAGGGCGATCGCCCCATCTGCGGCTACAGTAATATAAACTTGTGAGGAACCTTGAATCTCGGTAGTTGCAGCTTCCGGTAAGTTGACGGGTAAGCCGAGGGAACGAGTTAGATAAAGGGTGGAGATAACAAAAAAGGCCAAGACTGAGAAGATAACATCGATGGCAGGTAAGATGTTTATTTCAAAAGGTTCTTCGGTTTCGTTAGGTAAGCGCATGTTTGTTGTTTGTTGTTTGAACCGCAGATGAACACAGATGAACACAGATATTTATTAATAAACAAAACTGGTCACTGGTCACTGCTCCCTGGTATAGCACTACGCATTTAGGTTAGGACATTAATAAAGCCTGAAACCTAGTCATAGCCATCTTTTTGAATTTTGAATTTTGAATTTTGAATTGCGCGTAGCGCTATAACTGTTGAAGGCGGTAGAGTAGTTCTAGGCGACTGCCATATTCTTGAATAGCAATAAGTTGACGGGAGTACATCCCTCGGAAAAGATTGGCAAATAAAAGGGTGACTATGGCCACTACCAATCCCATCACAGTAGAAATTAGTGCTTCGCTAATACCTCCAGTAACTGCAGTAGCATTTTCCGAAGCCATTTCCCCCAGACGCAATCCCTTAAAAGCCCGAATCAAGCCCAATATTGTCCCTAACAAACCCAATAAAGGAGAAACAGTAATGATAGTGGCAAACAGAGTACTGAAACGCTTGAGATGGGGTATTTCTGCCTGGGCTGCACCTTCCAGAGCGAGACGAAACTCTTCCGGGTTGGGACGCGGCAAAACTAAGGCTTCTAACAAAATCCGCGCTAAGGGTAAATCCACATTATCTTTGAGACGATGAATGGCTCGTTCCGGGTTGTGTTGATAATCCCGGAGAACTTGTCGCAGGAGACGAGGTTGACGGGTTTTAATTCGGGTCCAAAATACTAATCGCTCTGCAATAGCTACTAGGGAAAGAACCGAAAATCCCAACAACGGCCAAGCAACAATTCCTCCTACGATAAAAAAATCTGGTATTTCCATCAATCTTGATTTCCTGTTCCATAATTGAATAAATAACCTCTCTCCCCTCTTCTCTCTGCGTCCTCTGCGCCTCTGCGGTTTATTATTTAAATATTTAAAACCTATTAGCAGAGCGCAAAACAATCCAAGTAACTACAGGAGCGCCGATGAGAGCAGTTACGGCATTGAGAGGCAACACAACTTGACTGCCGGGAACTCCTGCCAGTAAATTGGCACATAAGGCTAAAGTGGCTCCAGCCATGACCGAGCTAGGAAGTAGCAAGCGACAATCCTCCGTTTTCAGCAACCCCCGACACAAGTGAGGTACGGCAACTCCTAAAAAGGAGATAGGCCCGCAAAATGCAGTGACGGTTCCTGCGAGGATAGAGGTAGTAAGGATGACTTGCCAGCGAATTAGAGGCAGGTTCAGCCCCAAACTGCGAGCGTAGTTTTCTCCCAACAAGAGCAAGTTGAGAGGTTTAACGGTTAAGAGGGCAGCTATAAGAGTAATGAGGATAGTGATGGTAAAAATAGGCAGTTGTGTGGGGGTTACTCCGCCAAAACTGCCGAAGGTCCAATTTAAATAAGATTGAACTTGCTCGGTACTGCTGAAGTGGAGGAGAATGCTGACTAAGGAAATAGTTGCATTGCCGAACATTAGCCCTAAAATCAGCAGGGTGGCGGTACTGGGGACGTAACGGGAGACGATGACTACCAGCCCCAATACTAGAGCAGCGCCCAAACTAGCGGCTAAAATAATGCTCAAATCCCCCAATAGGTGTAAAAAACCAATTCCTCCGCTCAATACTACTAAGGCTACCCCTAAACTAGCCCCAGAATTGATTCCCAACACGAAGGGACCGGCTAAAGGATTGCGAAACAAGGTCTGCATCTGCAAACCCCCTACAGCCAGGGCGGAACCGGCTAGAGTTGCTGTTAGGGCTGAAGGTAGGCGTAATTTGAGGATAATGGCACTCCAAGCTGGATTTTCTGCTTCTCCTCCTAGAAGAGTGGTGAGGACTGAGGGAAGGGGGATGGAAACTGAACCCATTGCTAAGTTGAGTAGAAATAAGGCGATCGCTGTTATTAGCATCAGGATAAATATCAGTTTCTGTCTTTGATTTCTGAGTTTTAGATGTTTTAGATAAGGTCGTGGTTTGATTAGAGTTTCCAAGAGTGGGTTGTGAAGTTTTGTTTGGGTCATGTTTTTTAAATTAATTACACAGAGACACAGAGAAAAGGACAGGGAAATATTTCTATAAGTACGAACAAACAACAAAAAACTATGATTGAATGAATACTATGATTGAAAACAGCAGCCAAACAACAAACAACGAACAACAAATAACAAACAACGAACAACAAATAACAAACAACGAACAACAAATAACAAACAACGAACAACAAACAACAAACTACTAATTCTCTAAAGGACGATAATAAATGAGGTCGTTATTTTCTATAATTTCTGGATGAAAAATTTGAATTAAGTCCGATAAAATAACATCAGGGTTAGCCACCCCACTTTCCCAATAGTCATTACCACCAAATTGATTAACTCGACCGTTGTTATTATAGATTTGTCCGGTTTGGAAAGCTGTAAATAAACCGTAGCGTTCCTCCTCGGCAATAACATCAGCTAAATTGTTCCATTCCTGATTGACGTTGAGCCAAAATTCTGCTTTTCCTGCTCTTTCGTAAACGCTTTCAAAATCTAAAGGAAGGCTACCAGCAGTATTGCTCTCGGACCAAAGATAATTAGCTCCAGCATCAGCTAACAATCTGGCGGCGTAGCTTTTTCCTCCAGGAACGTACCAAGTACCATTATAGCTAAATCCGGTAAAAACAGTGGGTTTCTGCTTTAATTTACTAGTTAATTTAACCATTTGTTCGTAACGTTCCCTTGTTTGACTAAAGACTTGTTCTGCTTTTGCTTCTTGGTTAAAAAATAGGGCAATAAACTTGAGCCACTCTGCTCTTCCTAAAGGATGAGATTCCAGATATCCTCCATTTATTGCTACTGCTAAACCTGCTTGTTGTAGTTGAACATAATTTTCAGTGGGAGAATTTCCCATGGCGAAAGCGAGGATTAAATCTGGGTTTAAGGTTAGGATTCTCTCTAAATCTATTGCTTGGTTATTCCCCACATCTACAAGTTCTCTCTTTTCTATTTGCTTGCGAACCCTGGGATTATTCACTAGTTTAAAATCGCTGATGCCAATTAAACTGTCCAGGAGTTCTAAACTTTCTAGATAGGGAAGATAAGTTGTAGCTAAAGATACTGTACTTTGAACGGGAATTTCGATGATTTGAATTTGTTGGTTGGTAAATTTCTGGGGTATAGGGGTTCCACACTGCACTAAGATATAAGAAAAACTGGTGTTGGCATTTTGCCAAGGATTAATAACCGATACTATTTTATAATTCTTGCCATACTCTACTTTGAATCCTGTGGCATAGTCAATTTTGGTTTTATTGGGAAAGTAATCAACCGACCGATTGTAGTCCGCAACACAACTACTATTAAGGTTGGTTGTGGGAATCCCCGTAAAAGTAGAAAGTTGGATTGTTTGGGGATTTTGCTGATTATTAGTTGGATTTTTTGAACAGGCGATCGCGATTGTTGAGATTAAGAGAATAATCAGAATATATAGCTTATTCTTTAACCTCTTCTCCCTCCTTTTCAAGGAATTATTCTCCCTCCTTTTCAAGGAATTATTCTCCCCCCTTTTGAAGGGATTCTTCTCCCCCGTTTTTAAGTTGCTCTTCTCCCCCCTTATTAAGGGGGGTTGGGGGGGATCTACCGTTAAAGCTTTTACAAGTAATTTAATCATTGGAAATAATAAACCGCAGAGACTCACAGGCTAGAAGCCTATGCTACAAGGACACAGAGAGAAGAGAAAGAGAGGGTTAAGACATTTTTTCCCTTTTCCCTTATCACAATGGATTAGTAGTGATTGGCTGGTGTTCTCTCTCAAATTCCACTCTTTCTACCTTAGTTTCATGACTTCCATCAGGATAAAGTTGAAGGGAGCGAAACCCTAGTTCTTTCCATCTAGGAACCGATGCAATATCCGGCAACTCCACTTGAGTACAAGTAGAAGGAGAACCGTAAAAACTAATATTTCCCCGTACTCGTTCCAAAGTTTGATGAATATGACCGAATAAAACTAAACGCACTTGAGAAGAGTCGCAAATCTCCAAAAACTCTTCCGCATTTTGCAAACACATGGTATCTACCCAATCCAAACCTGTTAAAGTAGGATGGTGGTGAACTGCAATTAAAGTTGGTAAATCCGGATTAGTTTCTAATTTGTCCTCTAAAAATTCTAACTGTTCTTCTGAAAGCCTTCCTTCACAACATCCTTCTATTACTGAATCCAGTAAAATAAACTGCCAACCACCAGCAATAAAAGATTTATCCCCACGAACGGGAGAACCCTTTAAAACTGTCCCCATTAAATAGGGTTTATCGTGGTTTCCCGGTAGCCAATAAACAGGCATTGTTAGGGGTTTTAACAGTGCTAGTAAATGTCGGTATTCCTGGTAACTTCCCGTATCGGCTAAATCTCCAGTTAATAATAATAAATCGGGATTTGTTTGGACTGCCCTATCTAGAACTGCTTTTAAAGAATACCAGGTGGCTACTCCTCGCAGTTCGTCTTCTCTACGGGGGAGTAAATGGGTATCTGTAATTTGAGCTACCTTAATCATAGTTTTGAGTAAGTCAAGAAAATCAAATAAGATGAAATTAGAAAAAGAATAGTATAATTATAACAGTATTTATAAGTTGTTGGTAGATGCTTTGACGGTGGATCCCCCTATCCCCCCTTGATCCCCCCTTGGTCCCCCCCACTGGGGGAAAAGAAAGGGGGGAGAAGAAAAATCACCCTTTTTAAAGCAGAGGTAAGCCTTCAAAGT
>JH610989.1 GCA_000252485.1 Prochloron didemni P4-Papua_New_Guinea
TTACAAGTAGCTTAGGAAGATTAAAGCTGAGTGCTTTAATCTTATCATGAAACAACCTTTAAAAACGCGATCGCACTCCTAGGCGAAAATTGCTACTAATCCCTGGAACACCGGGGTAAACTTCGTAATCTTCATCCAAGATATTATCCCAACTGGCACTAACAGTAAAGGTATGGGAAATAGGAACTCGCACTTTCAAGTCCAGGGTAGTATAACTGGGCAGTTCTTCCGTATTTGCGATAGTGGTAAAGCGCTTACCGATGGAATGAACTAACAAACCCACGTATAACCCCTTGGGAGTTTCGTAAGCAATACCAGTATTAAAACTATTGGCATCGGTAAAATTCAGTTCATTACCGATAACTGTAGCATTTGGGTCGTCTTTTATTTCCGTATTATTGATAGTGTAATTCCCAAACAGATAGACATTCTTAGCCAGTCTCAAATTCAAAGATGTTTCTAAACCTTCCGTCTTCACTTCCCCCACATTTTCTGGGATAGAAGTAGCCGAATTAAAAATAATAGCATCTTCAACTCGATTAGTAAAAAAGGTCAAGCGCAACAGTCCGATTTTCCCCAAACTTTGGTCGATTCCCACATCAAAACTTCTGCCTCGTTCCGGTTTTAAATCCGGGTTGCTAAAACCGGGGAAAAATAAATCCACTGCTGTAGGAGTGCGAAAACTTTCGGTATAGTTAGCTCGCAGAACGGTAGAATCAGTAATGGCCAAACTCGTGCCAATACTGGGAGAAGTGGGGGAACTGTCGCTGAGATTGTTAAAGTCTTGTCGCAAGCCTAAATTGAAGCTTAAAGCAGGAGTTACCTCAATGTTATATAAAGCAAATAAGGCTCCTTGAGAGAGATTTTCGTCATAATTTTCCACATTTTCCCCAGTGGAAAAGGTCAAGGTTGTGCTTTTAGCCGTAGTGTTGCGAAAATCTCCCCCATAAGTTATAGTTTGGTTGGGAGCAAACTGCCAACTATGGGTTGCTTGAACCCCGAAGGCTTGGCGATCGAAAGTGCGCTCCCCTTCCCCAAAAAACGCGCTGTTAAATTGATTTTTCCTTTCTAGGGAATCGGTATAAACTTTAAAGGTAAGCAGAGAATCATCCCCTTGTCCCAGTTGAGACTGCCAAGTTAAATCCCCTAGGAAATCCTTAGATTCTTGGGAATCATCCGGTGAGAGAGAGTTAAATTCTCCCGCCGCACTGCCAGGGACGGGAAAGCCGCCAGGAACTCCAATCTTTTTCTGCAAATAGAGTGCAGAAATAGTGAGAGTATGGCGATCGCCAATCTTTGCCTCCAGTTTCCCATCGAAGTTATCGTAATCCGCCTCAGCATTTTCGCGATCGCCCCTAATATCTACCGTATTCAGCTGGAAGGGAAAGTCGTTATCTGATTGAATCCGATTGTAGCCGATAGAGTAACCGATCCTGCCATTGGTGCCGCTAAAGCCTATAGTTTGGCGATCGTAACCAAAGCTACCAAATTCTAACTCCCCGGTGGCCTGAAATTCATCACTAGGAGCGCCTGTAATAATATTGACAATGCCCCCAACCGCGCTAGAACCGTAGAGAGTGGAACCGCCACCAGGGATATATTCAATCCGTTGGATGTTATTGGTAGTGATATTAGAAAGGTCGAAACTGCCGCCATTAAAATCATTAATCGGTCGTCCGTCCAGTAATATCAAAACTTGAGTAGTTCTCAAACCTCGGGAAAACAGAGAACTGCGGGCTCCCAACTGTCCTCCTGCGGTTCCGTCGCTTTGCAATCCGGGCAGGTATTTTAAAGCTTCCTGTACCGTTATCGCGCCTTGGGCTTCAATTTCTTCTCTGTCGATAACGTAGGCGGGACGACTGGACTCCCGTACCGTTCCCTCTCCACGGAAGGGAGTATATAAGGGTTGGTCCAAAATCAGCGCCGGGACCACAATTTCGATATCTGCTTCTGGAAAATCTTGAGGCGATTCTTGGGCCTTCAGTGCTGGTTCTCCCAACCCACTGGCCATGGTTCCTATCGTTGTGAAAAAGACTATTGCCGTTTTATTTAATGTCACCAATTTTAATTAACTCCTCACTATTATTTGCATTATTTGCTCCCCCTTATCTAGGCAGATACTATCCCCCTAAATCCCCCCTTCGGCTACGCTCAGGGCAAGCCTTAATAAGGGGGACTTTGAAGGCTCCCCCCTGCTTTAAGAAGAATAAGAGGGACTTTTTCTTCTCCCCCCTGCTTTAAGAA
>JH610990.1 GCA_000252485.1 Prochloron didemni P4-Papua_New_Guinea
ATTTTAGAGGGAAAGCAAGAAGGAATTTTAGAAGGAAAGCAAGAAGGCATTTTAGAAGGAAAGCTCCAAGGAATTTTAGAAGGAAAGCAAGAAGGCATTTTAGAAGGAAAGTTGAAATCGGTTCCTAAATTTATTGATGAGGGATTGAGTTTGGAAATAATTGCTCGAGCGTTAGATTTACCTCTGGAAGTAGTCCGACAAGCAGCAAAAGGAGATGATAACTAATTCGATCTACTAAAAGAGTATGCACAAGGCTAGAAACAACTAGAAAAGAACTAGCTTTATAAAGAGCGATCAGACGACCGCCAGGCAGGCGATCGCTCTGCCTGAAAACTATAACTATCTTTAGTTAATGGAAAGAACCCAGAAATCTATACGACCGCCACAAGTCTAGAAATCACTAAGAAAGAAATATTATTTATTTCTGTTGTTCTAACTTCAAAACAGCCATAAAAGCTTCTTGGGGAACATCTACAGTACCGATCGCCTTCATGCGCTTTTTCCCTTTTGCTTGTTTTTGCAACAATTTCTTCTTCCGAGAAATATCCCCACCGTAACACTTAGCCAATACGTCTTTCCGCAGAGCGGGTATTTGTTGGCTAGCAATAATCCTAGATCCAATCGCCGCTTGTAAGGGAATCTTAAATTGATGGCGAGGAATCAACTCTTTGAGTTTTTCTACCAAAGCCTTGCCCACATAATAAGCCTTATCTCGATGGACGATGGTCACCAAAGAATCCACCGGTTCCCCATTGACCATAATATCCAATCTCACTAAGGTATTGGCTCGATAGCCAATTTGTTGGTATTCCATACTGGCATAACCGCGAGAAAGAGATTTGAGGCGATCGAAAAAGTCCGTCACTACTTCTGCCAGAGGTAATTCGTAAATCAGGGCGGTCCGGGTTTCTGTAAAATAGCGCATATCCGCAAAGGTTCCCCGGCGACTCTGACACAATTCCATCAGGGCTCCCACATAGGTTTCCGGGGTAATAATTTCCACCCGAATATAGGGTTCTTCAATCTTCTCTCGCTTCACTGCTGGAGGCAACTGACTGGGATTATCAATTTCTAGCACTTCCCCATCTACTGTAGTCACTCGATAAATTACCGAAGGAGCAGTAGTAATTAAATCCAGATTGTACTCCCGCTCTAACCGTTCCTGGACGATTTCCAGATGGAGCAAGCCCAAAAAGCCGCAGCGAAAACCAAAACCCATGGCACTAGAGGTTTCCGGTTCGTAATTGAGAGCCGCATCGTTGAGCTTTAATTTTTCCAGGGCATCCCGAAAGTCTTCGTATTGCTCCGAATCCGTGGGAAACAAACCGCAGAACACCATGGGTTTGGCGAATTTATAGCCGGGTAAAGGTTCTTCTGCTGGGCCACGAGCTAAAGTAATGGTATCCCCCACCCTGGCATCCGCCACAGTTTTAATGGCTGCCGCAATATAACCTACCTCCCCAGCGTGAAGTTCATCTACAGGGATTTGCTGAGGAGAAAGCACCCCTAATTCATCAATTTCGTATTCTTTTCCCGAAGCCATGAGACGAAAGCGATCGCCTTTACTCACTTTTCCATCCATCACCCGGAAATAAACGATCGCCCCTCGATAGGGGTCGTAATAGCTATCGAAAATTAGAGCCCGCAGCGGTTTCTCTACCCTATCTTCTGGCGGTGGAATCAAATGGACAATGGATTCAAGAATCTCATCTACCCCGATTCCTGCTTTGGCCGAAGCCTCGATTGCCGCGCTACAATCCAGACCGATAACTTCTTCAATTTCCTGAATCACCCTTTCCGGTTCTGCTCCCGGTAGGTCGATTTTATTTAATACTGGGATAATTTCCAAATCGTGTTCCAGCGCTAGATAGATATTAGCCAAAGTTTGAGCTTCTACCCCTTGAGAAGCATCTACCACCAATAAAGCTCCTTCGCAAGCTGCCAGAGAGCGGGATACTTCGTAAGAAAAATCCACGTGACCGGGAGTATCGATGAGATTGAGTATATATTCTTGGCCGTCCTTAGCGGTATAATTCATTCGTGCCGCTTGCAGCTTAATGGTAATGCCTCGCTCCCTTTCCAAGTCCATGTTGTCCAGGAATTGTTCCTTCATCTCTCTGACCGCCACAGTACCAGTGACCTGCAGCATGCGGTCTGCTAGAGTAGATTTACCGTGGTCGATGTGGGCAATAATGGAGAAATTACGAATCTGAGAGACGGCAACGTCAGTCATATGTTGGGTTCTGGAAAAATTAAGAGATTGTTTGTCTATTCTACCCAACTTTTGGGTATACTGGCAGATAATAATCTCTATCCATTAGACATTACTTTGTAATATAACCTAGAGATACTAGGAAAACCTGTAAATTGAATGAGTATTAGAGATTGGAATATTATTTTCAAATAATTTGCTTATAACTTTTAACTTTCATTTTTTTCTATAGCCTTTCTACTGAGGGCGAGCAATTGATTTGATTGATTTTTTCGTTCCCTAAAACCGTAACAATTTATTCTAAAACAAACTAGCAGCTGTATAACTATCAACTATCAACTATCAACTGTCAACTGCTATATATTTAATGTATCCTGCACCCTCCTTAGCTAATCGATCCAAATTCGATGAAACCTACTCTTAGAGAAGCTAATTCAGTTTGTTGGCAAGATTTAGGTGCTGAATTAGTCTTCAGCCAAGATTGCTCGGGTAAATACCTATCCTTTTACTGGCAAGCTGCGGTAGATTACGGCTTGAGTAACCAACAAGTAGTTGGACGTTATCATTGGGAAACTCTCGTTCCAGTAGCAAGATCTGCCTATGATGAGAGAATCAGGCGTATATTAGAACGGCGTATTCCAGAACAATGTCACTGTTGGTTAAAGTATGGAGAAAATTATTTTCCTTTTGAATTGGTAATTAGCCCTATTTTACCTAGATCGGGTAAACCAACAAAAGTTTTAGTAATCGGTCATCGCTTGGAGGAAACTGAAATATCCCTCACTAGCAATTCCGCTTTACCAGTTAATCCCGATCCCTATCAAAAACTACTGACAAAAATTGCCCAGGAAATACGCCGAACTTTGGATTTAGAAACAATTTGGCAGCAAACTGTAAAACATATAGGGGATGCTCTTGCTGTCAGTCGTTGTAATATATTGCAATATAATAAAAGTAGAAAACAATTGAAAGTTAAAGCGGAATATTGTCAGGACCGATACAAGTCCCTATTGGGGCAAAAACTGGATGTAGAGTCAGAAGATTACTTAAAGCAAGCAATTTCTTCTCGGGAACTGATGTTAGTAGATAGAATAGCGCCAGATTCATTCCAGCAAAAGTCGGTTATGTTAGTATCCACTTTCTATCAAAAGGATCGCAATGGCATAATTTGGCTGGGACAATGTGATCGCTACCGTCAGTGGACTCAAGGAGAAATAGAATTAGTCCAGGAGTTAGCAGATCAAGTGGGAACGGCGATCGCCCACGCTACTCTCTATAAGGAACTAGAACAAGCGAGAAATGAGGCTGAAGACGCTTCTAGGATGAAAAGCGATTTTCTGGCCAGTACCACACATGAACTGCGAACTCCCCTCAATGGTATTATTGGCTTCATCCAACTAGTTCTGGACGGCATGGCTGATGATCCGGAAGAGCAACGAGAATTCCTCGAACAGGCTCATAATTCTGCTCTTTATTTGCTGAATTTGATTAATGATATTTTGGATCTGGCTAAAATTGAGGCGGGAAAAATAGATCTGCAATTAGCTCCCGTAGAATTGAATGGGCTATTAAAAAATGTTGAGAAAAAAACTGCTCCTCAAGCAAAAGCCAAAAATATTAGCTTTAAAATCAAACTGCCTCTTACTTACGACCAGGTTATCGTTTACGCTGACCCTCACCGTTTGTTGCAAGTGTTGTTAAACTTGGTGAGCAATGCCATTAAATTTACCCCCAAAGGCGGGGTGACTATCACCGTGGAAGTGGTGCAGAGAAAAATTCAACGCCAGGATCTGGAAGAGATTCGCGGACCTGTGCGGGAGTTTCCCGGTATGGTCAAGATCAATGTTGCTGATACTGGTATTGGGGTTCCCTTAGATCAACAAAAAAATCTATTTGAAAATTTCTTTCAGGTTGATGGTGGTCGCACTCGGGAGTTTGGTGGCACTGGTTTGGGTTTGGCTATCTCTCAAAAGCTGGTACTCGCCATGGGGGGCAAGATTTTCTTCTACAGTATGGGTGAAGGGTTGGGTTCCACTGTCAGTTTTAACATCCCGTTGAATCATGCACCAGTGATGAAAACTGTCGAAATAGAATCATAGAGTTTTGGGAGAGGAAATGTCACACTATAGAAGAGAAGAGTTAAGATGATGGCACGATGGAGGTGAGATGACAGAATCTAATGAGGCTCGGACAATTTTTCAGACCGCTTACGAAAACCGCTATACTTGGGACGAACATTTCCCTGGTTATGAGGCGGAACTGACCGTCAAACAAGGTTCGGAGGTCCATACAGGCAAGGTATTGGTGAAGAGAGACTTGACTGTAGAAATAATGGACATGGAAGATGAAAAAGTAAGAGAAAGCGTCTATAACCAAATGCGGGATATAATTACTCACCGCAAATCTAATTCTTTCGAGCAAGCTCATGCTAAAAGTCAGTTTAGCTTGGGGGCTACCGACAGAACTGGTGCAGTGGAAATTATAGTAAAAGGCGATCCGATGGGATCTAATTATAAAGTTCGCGGCCAGGAAATTTGTCAAGTGAGCAGGGTTATGGGCCCCATGGCTTTTACTATCAATACGAGAGAAAGTTTAGATACCGGATCGGGCTATATTTCTTTGCGTTATAATGCAGTATTTCGGGATTCTAAGACTGGGGTACTGAAAGGGAAACGAGATTTTAGGGAAACTTATACCCAATTTGGTAATTATTACTTACCCACTCGTCAGATTGTTGAATCTATCGATAAAGATGAAACAAAAATTATTACTGAGTTGAATTTTACTGGGGTTAAACTGTTGGAAACATTAGCGGTGGCATAATCTAGCACGAATGAAACATTAACAATTAACAATTCAGAGCGCTAGAATGAAGGCAAAACAATTAAAAAATTGACGAGAGTAAATTATGACAGCATTAGCACTCACCAAGGAAAATGTAGAGACCACATTAGATGAAATGCGTCCCTATTTAATGGCAGATGGGGGCAACGTGGAACTGGTGGAAATAGACGGTCCGATTGTTAAATTGCGCCTCCAGGGTGCTTGCGGCTCTTGTCCCAGTTCGGCTATGACTTTGAGAATGGGCATTGAACGTCGGCTGAAAGAAAAAATTCCTGAGATTGGGGAAATTGAGCAGGTATTTTAGTTGCCAGTTATGGGCGATTATGTGCGCCCTTACTCTTGAATCAAAACAAAACCAAAAGGTTATTAAAACAAATTTTAACCTATCACAATTTGTGGTTACTGGTGATGGATAGTTTTAAATCGTTTTAAATCAATTATCAATTAGTCTCTTTATTTTCCCATCAGGGGATTTAAATCAGGAAGATTGTGGTTTGATTTGGTCAATTTTAACCAATTCCCGACCTGATTATGTCTCATCCTCTCTACGTGGCCTTTATCTGGCATCAACACCAACCTTTATATAAATCCCACCTAGAAACATCTTCGGGGGAATATAGTTTGCCTTGGGTACGATTGCACGGCACGAAAGATTATCTCGATTTAGTCTTATTACTGGAACAATATCCTAAGCTTCATCAGACGGTCAACCTGGTTCCTTCTCTAATTTTGCAACTGGAAGATTATGCTGCAGGATTGGCCATGGACCCTTATCTGGCTCTAACACTTACGGATTGCTCTCAACTGGATGAAGAACAGAAACAATACGCTCTGGAACATTTTTTTGACGCTCATCGCCACACTCTCATAGAACCCCATCCCCGTTATGCCCAGTTATATGGTCAGCGACAAGAGCAAGGCAAAGAATGGTGTCTGGAAAACTGGACTCTTCAGGATTGGAGCGATTTACTGGCATGGCACAATTTGGCTTGGATCGACCCCCTGTTTTGGCAAGACCCGGAAATTAGTGCTTGGCTGGAGCAAGGAAAAAATTTTAGCTTGAGCGATCGCCAGCGGATTTACGGCAAACAACGAGAAATTATTAGCCGCATCATTCCTCAGCATCGGAAATTGCAAGATTCCGGTCAGTTGGAAGTGATTACCAGTCCCTATACCCATCCCATTCTCCCTTTGCTGGCAGATACTAACTCCGCTCAGGTAGCCGTACCCAATATGGTATTGCCCCAAAAACCCTTTCAATGGTCGGAGGATATCCCCCGTCATCTGCGCCAAGCCAAGAAATTTTATGGGCAAAGATTTGGTCAGAAGCCTCGGGGATTGTGGCCTTCGGAACAGTCTGTTAGTCCGGAAATTTTACCCTATATTGCTCGGGAAGGATTTACCTGGATTTGCTCCGATGAGGCAGTTTTGGGTCGGACCATCCAGCACTTTTTCGGACGCGATCGCGTTGGCAATGTTTACGAACCGGAGTTGCTCTATCGTCCTTATCGCTTGGAAACTCCTGATGGAGATTTAGCCATTGTCTTTCGGGACCACCGTCTCTCGGATTTGATTGGTTTTACCTATGGAGCCATGGAACCCAAGCGAGCGGCTTCTGATTTAGTAGGACATTTGGAGGCGATCGCCCGTTCTTGGCAAGGGCGACAAGCTGAAGAGGAATTTGCTTTAGACCAGCCTTGGTTGGTGACTATTGCTCTGGATGGAGAAAATTGCTGGGAATATTACCCTCAAGATGGTTTGCCTTTTTTGCAGGCTCTGTATCAAAGGTTGAGTTATAATAAGAAGATAGAACTGGTGACGGTGTCGGAATTTTTGCTGCGGTTTCCCATCATGGCCACTATTCCCAATAATAGTCTCCACAGTGGTTCTTGGGTAGATGGCAGTTTCAGTACTTGGATTGGTGACCCGGTGAAAAACTTGGCTTGGGAGTTGCTGGCTGATGCCAGGCAGGTGTTAGCTAACCATCCCGAAGCCACGGAAGAAAATAATCCGGAAGTTTGGCAAGCTTTATATGCTGCGGAAGGCTCGGATTGGTTTTGGTGGTTGGGATTCGCCCATTCTTCCAATCACGATGCTATTTTCGACCAGTTGTTTCGGCAACATCTCACTGCCATCTATCGAGCGCTCAACGAACCAGTTCCCCCTCGCTTGCGCCAACCCATGGAAGAACCGGTGGATAATCGACTATCTAAGGGTGTAATGGGTCGTCCGCCTCAAAGTTTTATTCGTCCGGCAATGGACGGTATGGGTCAGGAACAGGATTGGGATAAGGCTGGGAAAATCGAGGTGGGTGGGGCGATGGGAACCATGCACCAAACTAGTGTGGTGCAGCGAATCTATTATGGTTGGGATCACGTCAATTTTTATTTCCGCTTCGACTTTCAGGTAGGAGCTAAACCCGGTGGAGATTTGCCTAGTGAGTTGCGTCTGTTGTGGTACTATCCCGATATTACTTTACATAATAGTCCAGCTCCTCTGACGGGATTGCCCGATAAAGCCCCTCTTAATTACTTGTTCCATCATCATTTGGGTATTAATTTGCTGACGGAATCAATTTGGCTGAAAGAGGCAGTGGAAAATTCTAGTTGGCACAGTCGGGCTACTAGGGCGGTAGTGGCTTTTGAGCGTTGTTTGGAGTTGGCAGTTCCTTGGGGGGATTTACACATTCAGCCAGATTATCCTCTTCGTTTGTTGGTGGTTTTGGCAGAACATGGGGAGTTTCACAGCTATTTACCGGAAAATGGTTTGATCAGATTACAAGCACCTTAATGAACAATGAACAATGAACAATGAACAATTAACAATTAACAATTAAGTGGATAGTTGATAGAGAGTAGGGTGGGCAATGCCCACCACAAGCCACATGCTACCACACAAATCAATCTGGTGTCTCAATTGAATTTAAACACTTGCTATAGTTGTTTTAGAAGAGCATAATAAGAAAATTTCGTAATGCACCGGCGATCCCGAAGAGATCCGCAAAGAGTGCGCGCTATTTTATTGCATCGTAGTATAGATTGAGGTTATCCCGTGGGTTTCCCAACCGGGAATAGCAAAAGTAGGGTGGGCATCGCCCACCACAACCTGTATTTATTTGAGAAACTCAAGAGCAATTGAATAATATCTAATTAGGGTTTGCTGATTAATGCGATCAGCTCGGCCTGCCACTGCGCGATCGCGAAGGGATCTGCAAAGAGCCCGCTACGAACCGGAAAACTAGGGGTAGCAAAAAAGCTTGTATTGATTAGATTTAACGAAAAGATTTATCTATGTTTCCTATTCCCTATTCTCTTGAGTCTCTTCGTAGGGTGCGGCACTGCCCACCACAGGACTTATATAGCAATGAGCAATGAACACTTCGGCTACGCGGCCCCTGAGCGAAGTCGAAGGGCAGTGCAGGCAATTAACAATTAACAATTAAGAGGTTGATAAGAAAAATGCGCATTCACGCTTTATACAAAGGTGATCCAGCCGATGCAGCACTTTTGTATTTTACATGTAGCATTTTTTGACACTTTAGGAGCGAAGCGCTATATTTACTACCAATATTTTATTGCATCGTAGTATAGATTGAGATTATCCCTTGGGTTCAGAAACCGGGTTTCTTGCCAACGTTTCAGTATTAATCCTTAAAATAAGAAGAGAAACCCGGTTTCTTGGCTGAAATGGAATATCAAATACGTTTAGGTTTGCTACATCCCCCTAAATCCCCCTTAAAAAGGGGGACTTTTAACATATAAGATTGCTATATGCTCAAACTATTACTAGCTAAGGGATAGCAACCGTTTTTGTCAATAAACAAATTTTTTTCTTTCCCCCTTGACATTAGCCATTTGCTTGTCTAAAATAAAACTATTGCAACAACAAAGGAGTACCTCACTATGATTGTCACTACGAAAAAAGCAGCAGGAATTTTAGGCATCTCCGGGGCCAGATTGCGGGTGCTTCTGGCCCAGGGTCGAGTAGAAGGGGCTTATAAATGTGGTAGAATGTGGCTAATTCCTTTATTCAACGGTCGTCCCTTCATTAGCAAAGGCAAGAGAGGACCAGCTCCCAAGTGGAAAAATCCCCGCAAGCCAGCTAAAACCATTATTCATGTCAACGGACAGCGCATCCGACAGAATCTGAAACGGAACGAGCAGGAACCAGTAATTACAGTAAAAAAAGGCAATAGCAATATCCATGGCCATGAAGTGGAAGTACCAGGAGGATGTCGGGTTGTTTATCGACCCCACAATCCAAAATGTGGTGCGAGGGTTTGGATTGAAAGTCTCTATGATGTGAAGGTAATTTGTTTGGACTCTCAAGAGTTGAATGTCTTGGCAATGACAGAGGCTCCAAAAACTATTGCAATGACAATGAACAATGAACAATGAACAATGAACAATTAAGAGGTTGATAAGAAAAATGCCCATGCAAGCTTTGTACAAAGTGATGCAGCAGATGC
>JH610991.1 GCA_000252485.1 Prochloron didemni P4-Papua_New_Guinea
GTTAATTGTTAATTGTTAATTCCACTATCTATGAATGCAGTATCGATGAATATCCCGGATGTTTGGTTGCTGGAACCAAAAGTATTTGGGGATCGACGAGGTTTCTTCTTTGAAAGTTACAATCAGAAAGTATTTGAAGAAAAAGTTGGTCTGACAACTGATTTCGTTCAGGACAATCATTCTCGTTCCGCTCAAAATGTTTTGCGGGGATTGCACTATCAAATTAAACAGCCTCAAGGTAAGTTAGTTCGAGCAGTTCTCGGTACTATCTACGATGTGGCAGTGGATCTAAGAAAGAGTTCTCCCACTTTCGGTCAGTGGGTGGGGATGGAATTAAGTGAGGAAAATAAACGCCAATTTTGGGTTCCCGCTGGTTTCGCTCACGGATTTCTGGTTCTTTCCCAGTTCGCGGAGGTGCTGTATAAAACTACGGATTATTACGCCCCGGAATACGAACGGTCTATTCTTTGGAACGACCCCGATCTTGCCATTGCTTGGCCTTTGAAGGGGGAACCTTTACTCTCTCAGAAGGATAAGGCTGGGGTTCTGTTTAAGGATGCGGAGGTGTTTGGGTGAAGCGGATTTTGGTGACTGGGATTTCCGGACAATTGGCTCCCGAAGTAGTTACTGCTTTGACTCCTTGGGGAGAAGTGGTGGCTGGGGGTCGGGAAATGATGGATTTGAGTAAGGAGAGGGAGATTAGAGAGGCGATCGCTTCTCTCAAACCCCAAATTATTGTCAATTGTGGAGCTTATACAGCGGTAGATAAAGCTGAGTCAGAACCGGACTTGGCTGGTTTAGTTAATGGGGTTGCTCCTACTATTCTGGCGGAGGAAGCCGCTAAGTTAGATGCCACTTTGCTTCATGTTTCTACCGATTACGTTTTTGATGGCAAGAAAAATACTCCTTATTTAGAAACAGATCCCACTAACCCTATTGGTATCTACGGTTCCTCTAAGTTGGCTGGGGAGGAGGGGATTATTAAATCCGATGCTCCCTATTATATTCTCCGCACTGCTTGGGTTTACGGCACTCGGGGGAAGGGCAATTTTGTCAAAACCATGCTGCGGTTGGGGAAAGAGAGGGAAGAGTTGCGAGTGGTGATGGACCAGGTGGGAAGTCCTAGTTGGACCAGGGATATTGCAGGGGTGATCGCCTCTTTACTGAAAGAAGAACCGCCTATTGGGATTTATCACTTTACTAATAGCGGAGTCACCAGTTGGTACGATTTTGCAGTGGCTATTTTTGAGGAAGCGAAGTTGCTGGGTTTTCCTTTACAAATTAAGGGAGTTATTCCCATTACTACCGACCAGTATCCCACTCCGGCCAAGCGTCCAGCTTATTCCGTTCTTTCCCATCAGAAATTAGTAGGAGTTTCCCAAGAATATGCGCCCCATTGGCGGGTGGCTTTGCGCAAGATGTTGGCCGAATCTTGACAAAAAAACATTTCATCTATATTTATTATCTGCGTTCATCTGCGTTCATCTGCGGTTAATATATGGATAAATTAAAGCTCTCCACCATATCCAAACAAGAATTAGAGTATTACGTCAAATTAGAAGAACGAGGAATTGAGAATTATTCTTCGTTAGAAATTAATGGTGTTGGATTAACTGCTGGGGAGAAAGTGTTATAAGCAATTGTAGGTTGGGTAGAGCGATAGGGAAACCCTTCGGCTACCGCCCAACATTAACTTACTGGCTGTTGGGTTTCGTGACGGAAACCCAACCTACGATGGAATAAACTATTTGTAGTAATCATTTTCCTATTTAATATTAGAATCTAAATTGGGCAAATAATCTGCAAGTACAAAGGAAAACAATTCTCAATGGTAGCAATGGTTTTGTTCTTAACGGTATTAACCAAAATGACTATTCCGGCTCTTCAGTGAGCAGTGTAGGGGATATTAATGGGGATGGTCTTGCTGATATTATTATTGGCGCACCGGGTGCTGACCCCAATAATAATCTTTCAGCTGGTTCTAGCTATGTAGTGTTTGGTAGCAGGGAGCAATTTAGTTCTAACTTTGAACTATCCTCTCTTAATGGCAGCAATGGTTTCGTCATTAACGGTATTAATGAGGATAATATATCCGGTAGCTCAGTTAGCGATGCAGGAGATATTAATGGAGATGGAGTTGACGATCTGATTATCGGTGCCAGGTTGGCAGATCCCAACGGTATCGACAGAGCGGGACAAAGCTATGTCATCTTCGGCAATATTGCTCCCCAGTTAGATTTAAATGGTAATGAAACTGGCAATGATTTTACTGCTATTTTCACTGGCGAACCACTGTCTATTGTAGATGATAATTTCAATCTCTCTGACTCTAATAATACCACTTTAGCTGGAGCCACAGTAACAATTACCAATCTTCTCAATGGTAGGGATGAAAGTCTCTCTGTAGATACTAATAACCCTAATATTAGTTCTAGCTACGATGTAGATACTGATGCTGGTATTGGTATTTTGACTTTGAGTGGCACTGACACTATCCAACCTTATCAACAAGTTCTTCAATCTCTCACTTATAACAATACTGCTACTATTCGAGATACTGCAGATAGGATAGTTGAATTTGAAGTAAATGATGGGGAAGCTCATAGCAATACTAGCGCCATCGCCACTACTACTATTACTTATTCTCTTCCAGATTTAGTAGCAACCAGCTTTAACGTGAATCAAGACCATGTCTTAGGAGGAGAAACAACAGTTAATTTTACCATTGAAAATCAAGGAAATGCTGCAGCAAGTGCTTTTGAGGTGAAGGTTGTTTATTCTGACGATGATATTTTTGGCAATGAAGACGACCTGGATTTACGAACTATTCCCTATGAAGATGGTTTAGGCATAGGAGATACTCTGACAGGAGCAGAGGTTGCCGTATCTATCGATGTAGATTTGCTTTACAATCAAGCTATTCTGGAAGACCCAGCCGGTGAAGGTATTGGTTATCAATCCAATAATCTGGATTATTTGGGCATAATTGTCGATTTTGATCAGGAGATAAATGAGAGTAATGAAGAAAATAATTTGGCTCAAGAGAATATTACTTATTTCCCTTGGGATGTAAATCAAAGTGGAATCGTCACACCAACTGATTTTATTTTCATTGTTAATCGTCTTGGTGAGAATATCACTGAGGAAAACAAGTTTGCCGATCTTAATGGAGATGGTTCCATTTCTGGGGCTGATGCTTTGTCAGTGAGCGATCGCTTTGGCTATTTGATTAATGATGCTTTTGAGATTTAAGATAGGGTTGGATCCCCCCCAACCCCCCTTAACAAGGGGGGAGAAGAAACTCATATTGGTAGTTGATTACTTATTAATAATGATATGGCATAGTGCTAGAATTAAAGAAATAGTTCAGCTACTAGCTCCAAAATATGAGCAACTCTAACATCCAGATTGTCAGCATTGTTATCTTCTTATTCCTAGCCACACCGTCCACCAGTCTAGGGCAAATTGTGGAGGATGGAACCTTATCTACTCAAGTACTTTCGACAGATAGCTCCAATTTTACCGTGATTGAGGGAGAAAGAATGGGAAATAATCTCTTCCATAGCTTTGAAGAGTTTTCGGTTCCCACAGAAGGTTCGGTAGTTTTTGAAATTGACAGTGGAGCAAACGTGGCCAATATTATTAGCAGAGTAACTGGGAATTCTATTTCTAATCTAGATGGGTTAATTCAAATTACAGGTAGCAACGCAGATTTATTCTTAATCAATCCCAACGGCATAGTCTTCGGTCCCAATGCCTCTCTGGACCTGGGAGGTTCCTTTTTAGCTACTACCGCTACCAGCGTAGAATTTAAAGATGGCACTTTTTTTAGCGCTGTTAACCCGGCAGAGCCTCCCTTACTCACTATTAGCGCCCCTATTGGCTTGCAAATAGAACCCAACGCTGGTTCCATACAAGTGGGAGGCAACGGTCACAACTTGTTCCGCGACAACCCTTTCTCGGGACTTTTCGAGAGGAATGGGGATGTAACAGGAATATCCGTTTTACCAGGAAATACTATCGCCTTGGTGGGAGGGCCTGTAAGCTTAACAGGGGGAGTGGTGACGGCAGAATCGGGAAGAATCGAGTTAGGTAGCGTAGGGGTTGGTTCGGTGGGTCTGGAAAGAGATGAAAGAGGTTGGCAACTCAACTACGACCAAATCCAGAACTTTGCCGATATAGAGTTTTCGGAAAAAGCATTAGCAGATATAAGCGGTATGGCAGCGGGTAACATCCAAGTGCAAGGACGGCAAATAGAGATGAGGGATGCTTCCCTATTGTTAGCAATCCATCAAGGATTGGCTCAAGGAAGCAAGATAGAGGTAAATGCAACGGATTCTCTCACACTAACAGGAGGAGATCCATCAACGCCACTGTTGCCGACGGGTATTAGCAACATCACTTTAACGGGACGACAGGGGACCGATATTGAAATTTCGACAGGAAAATTATCCCTTATTGATGGAGCGTTCGTCTCGTCTGCCGCAATTGATGGAGTAGGGGGGAATGTGAGGGTTAATGCAAGGGAATCAGTGGAAGTAATCGGCCTTGCACCTTTTGGATTTAACTCCTTCAGCAGCCTCGCTACTTTCACAGATAGGTTGGGGAATGCTGGTTCTCTGGAAATTACTACCAATCGCTTGACTGTTAAAGATGGGGGGAGAGTAGGTTCTAGTACTAATATTCGCAGTAATGGTTCTGGAGGACAAGTTGCTATTAATGCAGCAGAATTGATCGAAGTAATTGGCATTGAAAGGAACTTTTTGAGTCCCAGCGTAATATTTTCCTCCACCTTGAGTGATGGGGATGCTGATAGTTTAACCATTTCCACCACAAGATTGATCGTTGATGACGGTGGGAGGGTAGATAGTTCTACTTTCGCCACGGGGGATGCGGGCAATTTGACTATTAATGCTAGTGAGTCCGTAGAAATTAGCGGCAGGGTTCCGGATTCCATCAATCCCACCTTGGTCATTGCCGCTGCCAATCAGTTAGATCCCGTATTGGCCCAATCCCTCGGCTTGGAATCCGTGACCCCAAGTGGGCGATCAGGCAACTTAAATATCAATACTCCCCTGCTGAAAATTACCGATGGTGCTTTGGCCGGAGTAGCCCATGACGGAATAACGGGTAATGCAGGAATGCTCAATATTAATGCCCAAGAAATAATGTTGGCCGATGGCGGTAGTATTAGCGCCGTGACTAATTCTGGAGAAGGAGGGAATATTAATCTTGTGGGGAATAATTTGCAACTGCGTAACGGCAGCCAAATTATCGCTACTGCTGGAGGCGCTGGCGATGGAGGAAACCTGAATTTAAATTTAGATACCATCGTAGCCTTAGACAATAGCGACATTGTGGCCAATGCCTTTCAAGGTAACGGGGGCAATATTCAAATTAACACCGAGGGGATTTTCGGTACGGAGTTTAGGGACGCACTGACTCCAGACAGCGATATCACTGCTAGTTCTGAGTTTCGAGTGGCCGGTATTGTGGTCATCGTCCAACCGGAAGTAGACCCTTCTAGCGGATTGCTACCCTTATCGGAGCAAGTGAGGGACTCTAGGGATAAAGTGGTCACTGGATGTGCTGCGAGAGAGGGCAGTTCATTTATCGCAACTGGCAGGGGAGGTCTGCCAGAAGACCCCACCGCACCTTTGAGAAGTCTAATTCTTTGGCAAGATTTACAAGATTTTTCCCGGATAAATAGTTCCGGAAATCTTGCTGTTGCTAATTCTTCTGTGGAGATAGATAATGGTATATTAATACAACAAGCTACTGGTTGGATAATCAATGGGGTAGGAAATGTGGAATTAGTTGGCAGAACTGCTTCTCACAGTCCAGATCTTGAATGCGACTCTTAGTTTTTTAAATAAATCTTAATTGGGGAAGAGGGAATAGCTTTGTAGGTTGGGTCTCCCGATAGGGAAACCCAACACAAATTGATTGGCTGTTGGGTTTCCTGACCTCAACGGAACCTACGATAAAACCGTGACAACACCGAAGAAACCGGGTTTCTGCTGTTATTTTAGGGATTAATACTGAGATTTTGGTAAGAAACCCGGTTTCTAACCAAGGGAAGAAGTTAAATATTATTTTTGGTTTCTCTGTCGCTTTATCTAACTTTAGATGAAATGTGAAAAACAATTACTCTCAACTGTTATACTTCTACTAAACCAACTTGGATTTATATTATAAAAGCTGAAATAGAGAAAAGAAAATCCCCATCCTAACTACAGCAATATCAAAAAAAACGTGGCACAGGCATCTTGCCTGTGACCACATCGAAGAAACCGGTTTTCTACTATTATTTTAGGGATTAATAGTGAAATTTTTGTAAGAAACCCGGTTTCTAACCAAGGGAACAAGTTAAATGTTATTTTGGGTTTTTCTATTGCTCTATCTAACATTAGATGAAATGTGAAAAACAATTACTCTCAACTATTATACTTCTACTAAACCAACTTTCATTAAAGGTTCTGGGATTTCTTCGCCTCTTTCTGCCAAAACTTCTAAATAAAGCGCTATTGCTTCCTTGACATTTTCTTGTATAGCACTACGCATTTAGGTTAGGACATTAATAAAGCCTGAAACCTAGTCATAGCCTGTTTTTGAATTTTTAATTTTTAATTTTGAATTGCGCGTAGCGCTATACTTCTTCCAAGGTATGGCCAACACTAACACATCCAGGTAAATCGGGTACAATTGCTCCCCAATTTGTCTCACCTTGTTCGTAAATTACTGTGTATTCCTTCATTATAAAATTTTTTAGAGCATTTTCAAGTTTTGGTTGATGTAGTCATATTATAAGACCTAAAATAGAGAAAACAAAATCTCAATCCTAACTACAGCAATATAAAAAAAACTGTGGCACAGGCATCTTGCCTGTGACAACATCGAAGAAACCGGGTTTCTGCTGTTATTTTAGGGATTAATAGTGAAATTTTTGTATATTCCCGGTTTCTAACCAAGGGAATAATAGTTAAATTAAAGTTAGGCAGCCCAGAGGGCTACCCCACAGAATCCGCTAAGAATTGTTAATTCACGTTAAAGGGGGAAAGCATTGTTAAATACTTTCCCCCAAGACTTAAATGATGTAAACTATCGATTAACTAAACAAATTTTGTTCATTGTTTCCCTTTGCTCCTGTCGCAATAATTAGAGAGAAGCAAAGGCTATCTTGACTGTCGTAATTTGTGAACTATTAGTTAGCGAAATAAATTTTACTCAACTGAGAGATAATCCCTTCACCAGTGATTATCTCGGTGAGAACGCCGATGAGAAAACCTGTCATGGCCAAACGACCGTTCCAGTTTTCTGCAAATCTAGTGAAACCGAATACTGCTTTCTTTTCTTGGTTTTCCATGTCTCAAATCAACAAGAGTGTGAAACTAAATAAATTTTACTGATTGTTTGTCTTGCTCCTATGGCAATAATTAGAGAGAAGCAAGACTATTTTGACTGTTGTAATCTCAGTCTTAGATTAAGCCCAACTGAGAGAGAATCCCTTGACCGGTGAGTAACTCAGTCAGAATGCCGATGAGGAAACCTGTCATGGCCAGACGACCGTTCCAGTTTTCTGCAAAGCTGGTGAAACCGAATTGTGCTTTCTTTTCTTCGTTTGCCATGATCTAAAATCTTCCTTGTGTCAACTATTGTCTAACG
>JH610992.1 GCA_000252485.1 Prochloron didemni P4-Papua_New_Guinea
ATCTTCCTTGTGTCAACTATTGTGTAACGAAATAAATTTTACTGATTGTTTGTCTTGCTCCTATGGCAATAATTAGAGAGGAGCAAGACTATTTTTACTGTTGTAATCTCAGTCTTAGATTAAGCCCAACTGAGAGAGAATCCCTTGACCGGTGAGTAACTCAGTCATAATCCCGATGAGGAAACCTAACATGGCCAGACGACCGTTCCAGTTTTCTGCAAAGTTGGTGAAACCGAATTGTGCTTTCTTTTCTTCGTTTTCCATGATCTAAAATTGTCCTTGTTTCAAACTAAATAAACTTTATTCATTGTTTGCCTTGCTCTCGTTGCAATAATTAGAGAGAAGTACGGCTATGGTGGCTGTTGTAACCTACAGTTTTTCTTAGATTAAGCCCAACTGAGAGAGAATTCCTTGACCGGTGAGCAATTCAGTCAGAATACCGATTCCGAAACCTACCATGGCCAAACGACCGTTCCAGTTTTCTGCAAAGCTGGTGAAACCGAATTTTGCTGTCTTTTCTTGGTTTTCCATGGTCTAAAATTGTCCTTGTTTCAAACTAAATAAACTTTATTCATTGTTTGCCTTGCTCTCGTTGCAATAATTAGAGAGAAGTACGGCTATGGTGGCTGTTGTAACCTACAGTTTTTCTTAGATTAAGCCCAACTGAGAGAGAATCCCTTGACCGGTGAGTAACTCAGTCATAATCCCGATGAGGAAACCTGTCATGGCCAGACGACCGTTCCAGTTTTCTGCAAAGCTGGTGAAACCGAATTTTGCTGTCTTTTCTTCGTTTGCCATGGTCT
>JH610993.1 GCA_000252485.1 Prochloron didemni P4-Papua_New_Guinea
TGAAAGAGATTTTTGCTCTCGACGAGCGGACCGCATTAGTTCTCCATGAACCAAATATAATTTTAGCTTGCAATTTCTGATTTCTGCTAAACTAGGAGCATTGCGAAATACTTCGATTAAACAAAGTTGGGCAGCTATTTTGCTTAATAATCCCAGAGGAATTGCTGTGTTTTTTGCCTTTTCCTTGTCTGGCACAAAATAAACATCTATTTGCCTAGTTTCACTAGCCACATCTTTACTAGTTGTGACTTCTCCTAGAAATTGTAATAACTCAGCAAGATATTGTTTCCCTAATTGGTCGTGATGTTGTCTGGTCATAGATTAATTTTTCTCAATTTAAATTTCCAACATTGTAGCATAGGCCAATTGCGGGGAAATCCAATATCGGATTAATTCCCTTTTCTAATTGTTCATCCACTGCACCAAATTTCACTGCCAGAAGATTCCGCACCAGATTCATTGTTCCTTCACGTCCAGTCTAATTGGGTGCGGTCACAAACAGTTGAATTTTATATTCTCAATAGTCAAGGCTTACCCGCGATTGTTAGGCAGGCAGCCCAGAGGGCTACCCCACGATTGATTAATAGATATTCAGCCGGAAACAACTACTTTTGACCACACCCAGTCCAACTGGACACAAACTTTATCTTATCTACGTACAATATGAGAATGGGTGAAAAAATCAATGGCAAACAACCGGTAAAAAACCTAGACTGTATTCCCCCGGAACCTGGAGTTTACTTGATGCAGGACAGCAATGGGGAAATTCTCTATATTGGCAAGTCGAAAAAACTCAGTTCCCGCGTCCGTTCCTATTTTCGCCCAAACCAACCTCTCAGCCCCCGTATCGCCATGATGGTGCGGCAAGTAACTGCTGTTGAATTTATTGTCACGGATACGGAAGCAGAAGCTTTAGCTTTAGAAGCCAATTTAATTAAAGAACACCTGCCTTATTACAATATCCTGCTCAAGGATGATAAAAAATATCCTTACGTCTGCATTACCTGGTCGGAAGACTATCCCCGCATATTCATTACCCGCAAGCGACTCATGGGCAATGCTGGAGATAAGTACTACGGTCCCTATGTAGATGGTAGTTCCCTCCGCAATACCTTGGAACTAATTAAACGGATTTTTCCCCTGCGCCAGCGTCCGCGACCTTTATTTAAAAACCGTCCTTGTCTCAATTACGATTTGGGTCGCTGTCCTGGAGTTTGTCAAGAGTTAATCTCCCCGGAAGAGTATCGCCAGACTATGACTAAGGTGGCCATGATATTTCAGGGCAGAACGGGGGAATTGCTGGAATTATTGCAGTGCCAGATGGAACAAGCAGCAGCAGAGTTAAACTTTGAAGGAGCGGCCCTAATTAGAGATCGGCTAAACGCTTTAAAGATATTAAACAGCTCTCAAAAAGTTTGCTTACCAGACGATACTGTTTCTCGGGATGTTATCGCCCTGGCTGCAGATGGAGAACATTGCTCCATTCAATTATTTCAGATTCGGGCAGGGCGTTTGGTGGGGCGTTTGGGCTTCTTCACTGGAGTTGCTGCTCCCGGTTGGGAGGGTAAAGAGAAGAGTAGCAAGGAAGGAGCAGTTCCAAAGTTATCTTCTAATTACCGACTTCTTATTCTACAACAAATTTTAACAGAACACTACGGTTTGGCAGAACCCAGGGAAATACCTTCGGAAATATTGCTTCAGCACAAATTAGCCAAGGGTTCGGAAATAGAGCAATGGTTGAGCGAGATCAAAGGTCGTAAGGTGAAACTCCTCACACCTCAACGACAAGAGAAAGTTAAGTTGATTGAAATGGTAGCTCGCAACGCTAGACACGAGTTGGAAAGTAGCCAAAGACTGGTGGAACGCGATCGCACTGCCCAGTCAGATTTAGCAGAAATTTTAGATTTACCAGAGTTACCCCGAAGAATTGAAGGTTACGATATTTCCCACATTCAAGGATCCAATGCGGTAGGGTCCCAAGTGGTTTTCATCGATGGAGTTCCGGCGAAACAACATTATCGCCATTACAAAATCCAAAATCCTGCTATTACTAGCGGTCGCTCCGATGATTTTGCTAGTTTAGCGGAAGTCATGGGCCGTCGCTTTCGTCCAAGAGATAGCAGCAAGGAAGAAAAACCAGATTTAATCATCATAGATGGAGGAAAAGGACAACTATCTGCAGTAGTTGCGATTCTGGAAGAATTAAATCTATTGGAAGACTTGCAGGTAATTAGTTTAGCCAAACAGCGGGAAGAGATATTTCTCCCTGGGGAGTCGGAACCTTTGGATACAGATGCAGAACAACCGGGAGTACAGTTATTGCGTCGGGTGAGAGACGAAGCCCATCGCTTTGCAGTTAGTTTTCATCGTCAGCAAAGATTAAAGCAACAGCGCAAATCCCTTTTAGATGACATTCCCGGTTTAGGTTGGCAGCGACAGAAACAGTTATTAGCTCATTTTCACTCTGTGGATTATATCAGACAGGCATCGGAGCAACAATTAGCAGAGGTTTCTGGTATTGGTCCCAGTTTGGCTCGCACTATCTATAATTACTTTCACGAGTAGTATTAAAAGTCCCCCTTGGTAAGGGGGATTTAGGGGGATATGTAGCAACCATTTTCTTATTTTATATAAGATATTATTGTTTAAAATACAAAGAAGATTGATAGAGAACTTCTTCTTGATGAGTTTCCAGGGTACAATCGGAACGAGGATAAGCAACACAAGTGACCGTATATCCAGCTTCTAGTTCAGAAGCTTGGAGAAATTTTTGCTCCGTTTGGTCTACTTTTCCCTCGATAATTTTAGCCAAACAAACAGAACATTCTCCCTGTAAACAACCTGCCGGTAGACGGATGCCTGCTTCCTCAGCTAAATCTAAAATATACTCATCTTCTGGTACTTCAATAGTGCGATCTAGATTAATTGCTGGGTTTACCAATCTAACTCGATATACTGCCATGAAATTTTATTGGGAGAAAGTAGCTATAGCAATATTATAGCAGTTGATAGCTCCCGACCGTCGAATTAAAAATTCAAAATTCAAAATTCAAAACTTAAGAATTGACGAACATCTGGGCTATATCGCCTAATCCCTCGGTGCGACAAGGCCCCCTAGTGTAGGGTATTTCTTTAAAACCCCAATAATTCTTTTCTATGTCTAGATTTTTATTTAACAACCTGGCGATCGCCCTTCAGATAAGCGCACCGCTCCGCGGATCCCTTCGGGCTCGCCCTTCAGATAAGCGATCGTTGACTGTACCTCATAGGTGGTCGAAACGCTATAATTAAGATATTATTCTAATTGACTAAAAAGCGTGACTGTTACAACCAAAAAACGTTTTACCATAGAAGAATATCACAGTCTGACAGAAATTGGCTTCTTTAAAGAGGATGACAGGGTAGAATTAATCCAGGGAGAAATTATTGAAATGGCAGCCAAAGGGACGGCTCATACAGTCTGTTGTAAAAAATTAATTAGAGAACTCCCCAGACTGTTAGCTGGTCAGGCCACTATCCAATGCCAAGACCCTATTTTGCTGCCATCTGGTAGCGAACCGGAACCGGATTTTGCTATGGTCAAAAATCGAGAGGATGATTATCTTGCAAGCCATCCAACTCCTGAAGATATCTTGCTAGTAATCGAAATTGCCGATTCTTCTTTAAGTTACGACCGAGAGGTTAAATTACCTCTCTATGCTGAAGCAGGTATTGCTGATTTTTGGATTGTGAATTTATTAGAAAATCAATTAGAAGTTTACAATTCCCCATTGCGGAAACAGCAAGGTAATTTTGATTATAGCAAGAGACAAATTTTGCTGCCAAATATGACTATCCTTTTGCCAGGATTTTCCGAGTTGGTGCTAGATTTAGGGCTGATTTTTCCCGTATCAGAAGTAAAATAAGCTAAACTATAGCAACAGCCAAGGCGATTAGAACATTTTGTAGAGTCCCATGGCGTGGGCCCTCCTTTATCCAGGAAATATGGAAAAGTAAATTTATGGCATTTACAGTTTTAGATACATTTGCAGGTGCAGGAGGCTTTAGTCTTGGCTTTCAGATGGCTGGAGCCGAAATAATTGGGGCCATTGAAATTGATAGCTGGGCCAGTGAAACTTTTGCCTACAATCATTCAAAAGCTACGGTCCTCCAAAAGGATATCACAACTTTATCTGATAAACAGATTATCTCTACCTTTGGCAAATCAAAACTAGATATTATACTTGGCGGACCTCCTTGCCAGGGCTTTTCTATTTGTAATCAAAACAATGGCGATCCCAAGGAACCGAGAAACTCGCTTTTTCAAGAGTTTATCAGGATGGGACGTTTATTGAATCCTCAAGTCATGATAATGGAAAATGTTCCTAATCTTGTTAAAGCTAAAACTAAGAACAAGGAATTGGTAATAGATATTATTGTTTCCGAGCTAGAAAACCTCGGCTTTAATGTGAGTTATGCAATCCTTAACGCTACCAACTATGGAGTGCCACAAATAAGAAAACGTCTATTTGTAATGGCAACAAAATTCAAAATCCTCAATCCTTTTCCAGACCAAACTCATAAAGTTATTGATGAACCGACGCTATTTGATGAGCAGTTGACAAAATGTCCTGTTTTATGGGATGCAATATCGGATCTTCCAGATCTAGAAGCAAGGGAAGGTTCGGAAGAATGCCACTATACAAAACTACCTGAGAACGATTATCAAGAATTACTGCGGAAAAATTCGGATAGGTTATTCAATCATAAAGCAATGAATCATTCAAAACGTTTAGTAGAAAGGTTTTCATCCATGAAATGGGGTGACTCTACCTCGGATGTTCCTATTCACCTCCGTCCCCTCAAGAGAAACAGCAAAGAAATCTCAGAAAAAGTTTACGATCAGAATAATCGCAGAATGCACCCCCATCGCCAATGCCACACTATCCCTGCATCTTTTTATGCAAATTTTGTCCATCCTTATAAGAATAGAAATTTTACTGCAAGAGAAGGGGCAAGAATACAATCGTTTCCAGATTCATATGTTTTTAAGGGCAAACCCACGGTTGTTAGCCATAAATTACTTCAACGAGAAGGTCGCTTAGAAGAAAAACATCTTTGTCAATATAACCAAATCGGCAACGCTGTACCACCTTTGATGGCAAAAGCTATTGCAGAAAACATCTTTAAACAAATTGAGGGTTAAGCATGCTAGTTCACGGCAAAAATCTTGAACAAAAAGAAAACCACAAAACCAAATATAGAGACGAAGAGTCTCGGCATTATTTGGCGGAAATACGAGCCCGTTACAATGAATGGAAGAGTAAAGGGGAATTTCTCACGGCTTGGAGAGAGGATTTTTGATATAGTCTATATTTTATAATTATTAGTATAGTGCAATATACTACAGCCTGCTAATTTAATCCGACCTGGTGTAGATGGGAAACTATTTTTAAATAGCCATAATGGTAATGGACTTGTTAAAGTTTTGTTCTTTCTCCTCGTTTGCGGTAGATTCCGGGAAGGTCTGGGTTTAATTCTAAGGCTGATTCGTAAGCTTCGAGATCGCCTCATCCCACTTTTCTTGTTGAACTAAAGCTTGACCTAAGTTATAATGGGACCAGTCAAAATCTGGTTTTAGTGACCGGCTGCGATTGTAGGCTGCTGCAGCCTTTTCCCACCTTTGCAACTCCCTTAGAGCATCTCCCCAATGATGATAGGCTTGCCAGTTATCCGGTTTCATGGCGATCGCCTGTTCGTAGCAAGCCATTGCCTTATATCTTACTATATCCTAGCAAATTTAAATGCGAAAAGACTTACAAGCCGCTTTCACCACCAGTCATCTTAATCCAGCCCAACTCAGCACTTTCCAAAGAATTATCTTGACTACTGACGGCACTCTCACAGAAATATTAGAGGCTTATTTATTAGAAAAGATTAAAGTAGTCAAATTGTCAGAAGAAACAGTCAAAACTGTAGAAGCTATTCTTCCTTTAGCAGTCCAATCCGGTACGGAAGTTATAGAGCGAAAAATTTTGCTTCAGGGTAAAATCAGCAGGAGGAATTTTATTTATGCCGAGTCTATTCTCGTTCCCGAAAGACTAGATGAGAACTTAAAATACGGCTTGGCCAACTCGAAAGAACCCATGGGTAGACTTTGGTTAGAGAACAAAATTGAAACCTTTAAAGAAATAATTGATTCCGGAGAAGAAGCTGCAGGCTCCTTAGCAGATTACTTTACCATGGAACCTGAAGATAAGCTCCTCTCCCGTACTTATATCGTTTATTCTCAACGTCAGCCTATCACCAGGATAACAGAAAAGTTTCCCGCCAGTTACTTTTTGCAGGATTTTTGATCAGCGCTGGTCGATTAAAGAGCTTTGTCAAGCCAACGTACTAAGGCGGTAATCAGGAGGACAAAAATACCCAGCCCGATCATAAAATAAGAGAGAATTTTGACCCCAGCTAAATAAGCACCGATAACTATACCTAAATAGGGAATCCCGATAGCTAAACTAACCAAAAATATTTTTAGCTTAGTCCACTTAATCTCCTTGAGATTGGTGGTAATACCACCTCTTCCTTTTTGAGATTCAAAAAAATCTTTAGAACCGTCGATTTTGCCGCCCATTGAATCTTCCTCCAAAAAAATTCTTTAATTATCTAATTACCAATTAAACTCTCTACCCAGATATGCTTCTAACTTTTGATTATAAGGTTGAAAATACTCCTTTAACATGCTTCTCATGTTCTCGCTCATAGGTGGATAAGCACCTGCATTACATTTAGGATAGTGAGAAGATTCCCTCGGGGGTAAACCTAAGAAAGCAAATACTTGTTCCATGATTTTAGCAGGATACTCCCAAAACTCTTCACTTTGCAGCACCAGCATTTGACTTGCTGGAAAAAACCGCCGCCACCTTTTCAGTCGATAAAGGTAAAGACTGCCTAGCAAATTGTTCGGCGGTTGGTAGCCCATTTTTACCAATTCCTCTTCTGTTAATCCTGCCAGTTCTTTCATTTCTGCGGCGATGGCTTCTTCTAAGCTGCGCTTTTCCAAGCCCGTATTCACCTTATGATAGTGCCAGGAAACAGCTCTGGCCACTGGATCGCGCAAAAGTAGAATCAGCTTGGCTTCGGGAAATAGTTTAAAAATCCTTTGAGGAACTACTCCCATTTCAAAGTAGATGGTAGTTGCTTCTCCAGTAACAAATTCTTCACGGTCGCTCAGGGCAGGAAATTGAGCTAAATACCAATCTATTCCCTTCTGAAAATTTCTGCGGAAAAAATCCAGTTCTTTCTTGTGGGGAGGCAGAACCTGGGGATGGCCACTCAAATATCGATATAATGATGTAGTGCCGCATTTAGCAGCACCAATAATAATAAAGTCCGGGCATTCCTCTTTTTTCTCTTTCCATTCCAACTCCCCTAAACTGGGATTGCCAGCAATAGTGCTGTAATAACAGCCAGTTTGGTAACAGCTCACTGCTTCGGTAATTTTCTGTTGTTGGGTCAGAAGATCCCCTAAATTTCCCCAAGCAAGAGGCAGTTCTGGTTTCTCTTTCACTAATTGGCGGTAAAAGTCAATTAATGAATCTTCTACTGGCTTGGGAACGGGGGTGTATTGAAGGGCGATATAGGCGAGACGAAAATTGGGGTCCAGTTTCAGGGCTTGTTGAAAAGAGGCGATCGCCTTCCTATATTTACTTTGACCCCGCAAGATTTCTCCCAATTGATAGTGTACGGGAGGGAAGTCCGGTTCCAGTTCCATAGTGCGGTGATAGCTTGTAATTGCTTCTGACCGCTTGCCAAGACTAGCGAAACATTCTCCCAAATGGTAGTGAGAGCGGGATAAGTCCGGATTCAATTTAATGGCATGGTTATAAGCAGTTATAGCCTGCTGGAATTTTTCTTGAGACTGAAGAGCAATGCCCAATTTGTGATAGACTCTAGGGCGATAGGGTTCTAGAGCAATAGTTTTTTCGTAGCAGGTAATGGCTCGCTCCCAATCCTGTTGGTGTTCGTAGACTTGTCCCAAACCGAAATAAGCTTGAGCCAGCTTCCGGTTGAGGGTTATTGCTTGTTTGTAAGAGGCGATGGCCTCGGTGAAATTCCCCAATTTTACCAAAGCTTGAGCTAACTGGCAGTATAATTGAGCATTATCTGGTTCTTGGTGGATGGCCTGTCGGTAAGTAGCGATTTCTGGTTCTGGTTCTTTTCTCTTTTCCAGCACATTAAAAAGAATCTAGCAGTTGACTATATTTTAACCACAGATGAACGCAGATAAACGCAGATTAATACAGATGATTATTTGGTGTTGATGATTCTTTTACATTGGATTCTGGCCGTGCCAAAATTGAGAAGCAAACAGATAGATAATTGAGTAGCTTTTAAGTAATTGAGACATTGAGCTGTATTTTGGGGCTCTAAATTCTTGATAGCTTTAAGTTCTACCAGTACCTCCTTCTCAACCAACAAGTCAGCAATAAAATTACCAACTACAATTCCATCGTACCACACTTCGATTTTAAATTGTTGTTCTACTGTAAGTCCTGCTTTTCTCAATTCATGAGCGAGAGCATTTTCATACACCTTCTCCAAAAACCCAGAGCCCAAAGCATTACTAACCGTAAAAGAACAACCAATAATCCGTTCAGTAATCTCATTAATACTCATCTAATAAATCATCCTAATCCATCTGAGTTCATCTTAATCCATCTGTGTTCATCTGTGTCCATCTGCGGTTTATTTATAGCGTATTCAAATCCCAACTAAATCCCATCCCCAGATATTCTTCCAACTTCCGATTGTGGGGCTTAAAAAAGTCAGCTAACCTAGCTTTTAAATCTCCCTCTATTTCCGGGTAAGAGCCAATATTGTGCTGGGGATAACGGTCAAATTCCAGAGGAGGCAAACCTAAAAAGGCAAAAACTTGTTTCATAGTTTCAGCTGGTTCCTGCCAAAATGCTTCGCTTTTCAAAACCAAAATTTGCTCAGGAGGAAACAGACTCATCCAAGTTTGGAGACGATAAACATAAAGACCCCCCAAGATATTATTAGGGGGGGTTCTCCCCATCTTGCTCAACTCCGATTCCGTCAAACCAGCCAACTGTTCCATTTCCCTTTCAATGGCCGCCTCCAGATTTCCCTTGCGATACCCGTGAACTAGCTGGTGATAATGCCAAGAAACAGCTCGCTGAACTGGATTTCTCAATAAAACAATTAGTTTAACCTGGGGAAATAATTCTTTCATTCTAGCTGCAACTTGGGGATATTCCAAATAGCTAGGAGTTGCTTCCCCTGTTTGCCAATCTTTCCTATCGGTAATACTAGGAAATTGAGCTAAATACCAGTTTACCCCCTTCTGAAAATTTAAATCCTGGTCGAAGAAATGCAATTCCTTTTTATGGGGCAACAAAACTTGAGGATGGCGCTTTAAATACTGGTAGAGGGAAGAAGTGCCGCATCTGGCCCCACCAATAATAATAAAATCTGGAGCCTCTTCTTTGCTCTTTTTCCAATGTAAATTTGCTAGTTTGGGTTGTAAATTAATGGCACGTTGCTTACTGCTTCTCTGATAACAATTAATGGCTTCTGAGATTCTGCCCTTTTGTGCCAAGGCATCTCCCAAGTTGCCCCAAGCCAGAGCCAAATTGGGTTGTTGGGCCACAATTTTCTGATAAATAGCAATTAATGGGTCCAGTTGTTCTACTGGAATAGGAGTATATTGCAGTTCAGTGTAAACAGCTCTTAAATTACCATTGAGGGACAGGGCTTTGCCATAGCAATCGATCGCTTGTTTAGTTTTGCCTTGTCTTTTGAGAACTTTGCCTAATTCATAGTACAGTTCTCCTTGTTCTGGGTTTAATTCTATGGCTCGAAGATAGGCTTGAACTGCTTCCTCCTCGTTACGAGCCATTAAAATTAAGCCTAATTGGCGGTGAGCAGGGATAAAATTGGGATTGAGTTGGATACAGCGGCCATAAGCCTTGATAGCCTCTTCATAAAGTTGCTGTTTTGCCAAAGCATTGCCCAATTTGTGGTAAGCAACGAAGAAATTAGCATCCAGAGCAATAGCCTTTTGGTAGGCAGTTACGGCCTCTTCTACTTTCCCCTCATCTAGGAGACTATTGCCCAAACGACAGTATAAGGGAGGGGACTGAGGATTTTTTTCTATTCCCAAGCGGTAACAAGCCAAGGCTTTGTCTGGGGAATCGGAATCCGCCAGTAGTTCTCCCAGCCGTAGGTAAGCTCGAATAAACTGAGGATAGACTTGTAGTGACCGCTGTAAACAAGATAATGCCTTTTTCTCTTTCCCCTGTTGCAATAAAGTCTCGGCCAAATTAAGATGTTCTGCGGCTGTTGCTGCCTCCGGTTCTAAGGCAAAAGCTTTATACCAGTACTCCGCCGCCACTTCCGGCTGATTCGTTTGAGTCATCAGCCGCCCTAAATTACGATATGCTCCGGCAAACTGGGGTTCTATAGCGAGGGCTTGTTGGTAAGAGGCTATGGCTTCTTTTAAGCAACCCTGTTTCAAGTAAAGGGTTCCTAAGTTGGCATATCCTTTTGCCGTTGGTTGTTTCCACAACTGCTGTTTATAAGTTTGGATTGCTTGTTCTCGCTCTGGTTGCTGTTTAGCCATGTTTGTTATTTTAGCAATTAAATTTTATCCCAACAGGGGACCGTTTCGCAGTAATACAGTAATAAAGTTGTTTGTTGCAACCAAAGATAATAGTCGCGATCTTCTTAAGTTGAAGTATAGCAGTTAGGGCTAGTGACTTGAGAAAATGACTGAAACAGTTAAATTACAATTATCTAAAACAGTAGCACAACAGGCTAAAGAAATTGCCGCTCTCACCCATCGGCAACTTGAAGATGTCTTGCTGGAATGGATTAACATTGAGAAGTTATCAATTCCGATAAATCTCGCGACGATGGCGGATGCGCGTAACCCTAATTAATCGATCGCGATCGTCAATTTCATAGACAATACGATAGTCACCAACACGGATTCGATATAGGTTGCTGTGTTGAAGTTTCTTAACCCCAGAGGGACGAGGTTCAAGCTTAAGCAGAATCCAGTGCGTTTGCAATCCTTTGTTTGATTGTGTTGGGCAAACTACGAAACTCCTTTGCAGCGGAAACTTTAAAATGTAAAAGGTATTCCGTCAAGATTGCGACCACTCCATTTCGGTTTTCAACACGAACCAAGACACTTCTGACTCTTCTTGACGATTCTGCGAGACTAGAACGTCATAAAAGTCTTCCCAAAGTTCGCCCCACTGTTGGAGATCGATAAGTACAGCCGTCTTTTGACCGCTTTCGTTAACTACAAATTGAATTCCTTTCATTAGCAATATGAGAATATAATTAGTTAGTATTGGGATAAGTATTCATTTATTTTGGCTTAGATAGTGGATAGTGGATAGTGGATAGTTGATAGCTCCTTCGGTCGAATTCAAAATTCAAAATTCAAAATTCAAAATTTAATTCGTGACGAATGTCTCCGCAAAAAATGGCAGAAACTTGTAAAAGCCTTATTCCTCTTGGGTTTTAGCTTGTTGTCAATTTTCAGATTCGGTCGAGTTGACAGTTGATAGTTAATCAAGCAACAAAATTTTTTTGTGATTCTATAAATCTTTTCTCTTTTTTACCCAGATCTTCTAGTTCTTCAATTAAGTTGAAAAGTCCAGGTCAGACAAGTGACCGTTTCCCAGTAATAAAGTTGTTGGTTGCAACCAAAGATAATAGTCGCGATCGCATAAGGTTAAAGTATAGCAGTTAACGCTATATTTGGCAATCTGGGGAGATAATTGGTTGGTATGGGGATAAGTATTTATTTAGAGGAATTAGCTTGAGCAAATGACTTAAACAGTTAAACTACAATGTAAAAGGTATTCTGTCAAGCTCGCTCCGACTCTATTTCGGTTTTCAACTGTTCCCAAGACACTATTCTCAAAGT
>JH610994.1 GCA_000252485.1 Prochloron didemni P4-Papua_New_Guinea
AGCTGTTTGTTTAATTATATCGTTAGAGAAAATGTAGGCTAGCACCCTCCTAGGGTTAGTGCTGTTGGGTTTCGTGCCTCAACCCAACCTACAGTTGCTTTCTGAGGCTCAGGTCAGTCAACTTGATGCTCTCATGGAAGTCTATCGATAGGGTTTAGTTCGCAAGGCTAAAGCTTTCCATAGTCCTGACCTAGTCTAGATCGGTAGTTATGAGCAATTATATTCCAGTAGAGTTACTTTCATCGGATTCGTTGTACGGCTCGCGATCGCTGTGGTTACTGTTTAAGTCCTCAACATTTGGTTATGGCTCGTCTAGAGATTGAGCATATTGCACCTCTATCTAAAAATGGTTGGTTAGATTTAAGTAATAGTCTGGGGTTAGAAACCGGGTTTCTTACAACAATTTCGATATTCATCCCTAAAATAATAGTAGATTCAACTTAAAACTGTGGGTAAACAAAAATTTGACCTGTTTGTTGAATTATATCGTTAGAGAAAACGTAGGTTAGTACTTTCTTAGGGTTAGTGGTGTTGGGTTTCGTTGCCTCAACCCAACCTACAGTTGCTAAAATGGTTGGATAGATTTAGGTAATAGTTTGGGTAAGACAACCGGGAATAGGCCAAAATTTCGGTATTCATCCCTAAAATAATAGTTTGGGTTTAGAAACCGGGAATAGGCCAAAATTTTAGCATTAATCCTTAAAATAATAGG
>JH610995.1 GCA_000252485.1 Prochloron didemni P4-Papua_New_Guinea
ACCTGTTTGTTGAATTATATCGTTAGAGAAGATGTAGGCTAGTACTTTTTTAGGGTTAGTGGTGTTGGGTTTCGTTACCTCAACCCAACCTACATTCTATTAGCTAAAAACAAACAACCAACAACCAACAACCAACAACGAATAACCAACAACCAACAACCAACAACCAACAACAAACAACCAACAACCAACAACCAACAACAAATCAACCAACTTTACGAACAATTATTTGTTCGCTTTCGTGCAAAACTTCTGCCTTATCTTCCAAAGAATGAAGGAAAGGTAAAACGGAATTAGATGGGTTATAATATTTAAAGCAAAATATGCCTTCCACCTTCAGCAACTTCCAAGCGAGAGCAGCTTTTTGTTGCAGCAACTCAGCTGCATCTGCCCCTTGATAAACCTGAACTAAATCGTAAGCTTCTCCTTCCAGAGAAGGAAGCAGTTTATGAGGGTTTCCTTTTAAAAACTCTACCTTATTATTAGCTCCGGTTTTGACAATATTGGCTTTAAATTGCTCGTCAAAGTTTCTAGCCACACAAGTCAATTGTGCTTGTTCGTGAGTGAGAACATTATCTAGCAACCAACAAGCAAATATACCTGGGGACTTGCCAACTTCTAGGGCTCGCACTCCAGCACCACCTTGTAGGGGTTGGAAATGTTCCTGGAAAATGGGAATATAATGAGCAAAACCACCGTATTTAAATTGGTAATCTCTTTCGATACAGAGTTCCCATCCGCTCAAAGCACTTGCCTTCTGAAAGCGAATATTAGCTTCCTTTAAATCTCCTTTCATCGCCAATGCTTTGCCCAAACTAGCATAGGCCCAAGGATATTGTCCCACGGAGTTAATCACGGCGCGACAGGTCACAATAGTTTCATCCCACCTTTCTTGCTTAACTAAAGCAGAGATGAGTGGACGATAATACCAAGTAGCATTGGGTTTAAGTTTAATGGCTTGACTCAAGGCAGCGATCGCCCCTTCATAATTTTCTTGTTGTAGTTGCAATTTCCCCAGTAAATAATAAGCCCTCCCCTCTTTTGGCAGCTTTTCCGTAATTCTTTCGTAGCAACCAATAGCCCTTGCCCAATCTTGACGCTCCTGAAAGATTTCCGCTAGATTGTAATAAGGCCGAACGAACTGAGAATTTTGTAGCACGGCTCGCTTGTAACAAACCATGGCCTTGTCTAAGTCCCCTCGTTGCTGAAAAGCTTTACCCAAGTCAAAGTGTCCTTGAGGGGTTGCTTTATCCGGCCTCATGTTCAATGCCCGCCACCAGGATGCTATTTCCTCTTCTTTATTTCCCAGGTAGCCATGAATTTGAGCTAAATACCAATTGGCCTTTAGTTGCTTTGGCTTTAGTTCTAGAGAAACCTTACAAGAGGCGATGGCCCGCTGAAACTCCTGCTGACTCACGTATAGTTGTGCCAAGTCTCCGTAGACAGCTGGCTTACTTGGGTCATCCTCCAAAGCTCTTGAGTGCCACTCAATGGCCTGGTCTAGCCGCCCCATGCTTTGCAACACATTACCTACTCGCCGATAAGCTGTCTGCCACTCAAAGGCTTCTGCTTCGCCATCGCTTAATACTTCCTCGCAAGCCAGGAGAGCGTTGGTTAAATAACTTTGGCTCATTCTTTTACTAAGCTATCATGTTTTTAACATCTTAGCAATTATTAACCGCAGATGAACACAGATGAACACAGATGAATTAATGATTAATCATTGATAAAACTGACTCTAACCTAGCTAAATCGATGGTAATATCCTCAGTGAGAGGAGTAGTGTACATCAACTGCCGGATAGGATAGCAGGGAAAATCCTCACTAGTTAAATAATAATGCTCCAATCCCAACTCCTGACTAACCATCCAATAATCAGTACGCAGATAACGAGGAGAGAAAAACTCTACCACCTTCGTTCCCGCAGTGCAAAACACTAAATTAGTTAAACCAGCACCGTGGGGAGCTACAATAATTTTAGCTGCTGCAAAAACAGCTGCTTGTTCTTTCACGGACATGTTCTCCAAAAGTACTACTTGAAAATCAAATTGCTGTAAAAAGTCAATTACTTCCTTCTCATTCAGAACTTGGCGATACTTGGCCCCAACCCGACTAATATAAATGCGCTGAGGATAATTTTTTCCCCCAACAGGAGCCAAAAAAGGAGCTAAAAAATTTTGCCGCAGAAACTCAATGGTTTCCCGAGGAACCCAATCTAAATGTCCTGGAAAAGAAGGAACGATTAACTCAGTGGCCTTGAGATGGGGAAGGCGATCGCTCTCAATAATCTTTTCTTCTGGTATGCCCAAAACTGCCAAAGTTTCCCTTTGAAAAGGTTTAGCCAAGCTATTCACTACAAACCAATCTATCTCCTGGAAATTTATTCCTCCCTGACGTAAAACCCCGAAACGAGGAAGAGCATCAATGAGCCAATGATAGTAAACCTGAGCCGATAAACTAGAAAGAACTGCCACCCTCCCTTCTATATTCTTTATAGGGGGCAAAGATTCTAATTTAAAGATATCATGTTCCCTGAAATCGTGACGCTGGCAACCGGGTAAATACCAATTATAAAAGCGAGATAAATCCCCCAATAAATAATTATCCCCCGTTATAATCGCCATGGCTTTACAAATCATCCACTCGCTAGTTTGGGGCGCAATCCAAGCCCTTCCTCCTGGGATAATTGAGACAAAAGTTGCAACAGGTTCCACTGTCACCTTCTCCGAGAAAGATAAGACATAAACTCCCTTTTCTAACTTGACAGGTTTAAACTCTTTAATCAATCGATTCATGCAAAGAGGACAAGTGACCCCACCGCATTTCAAGGTAGATTTTTTTCCTTTACTTCCTGTGTTTATACCGCGTTCTGGGTAAATGGGCTGAGATATTTTCCGAGCTATCTCTTTATTACTGGAGTCAGAAACTACCTCTAAATACTTAGCTCCTGGTAACCCCTTGTTTTCAAGCCAATCTCGGGTTAAACTATAAATAGCTTGAGGTTTTTCAAAGCTTGGCTGAGAACTAGAAGGCAAGTTTTGCCAGGATTCGTCTTGTCCCGACTCTTGCAGTTTAAGGACATCTTCGTAATAAGCGATCGCCCGTTCCAGTTTTCCTTGTTTAGCCAGAATATTGCCCAAACGAAAACAAATTTCCTGATTTTCCTGATTTTCCCGGCCAGCAATATTCAAGCCGAGGTGATAAACTGTAGCTGCTGTGTCTAAACGTCCCAGTCCCTCCAAACAGCTACCCAACAACAAGTATAATTTAATTGCATCTGGTTTAATTTGCAGTGCTTTGCGGTAATAAATCTCCGCTTTTTCTATGCCTCCGTATTCTGCTATAATCTGACCCAAATCGGCATAAATTTGATAAAGATAATTTTCTATCTTTTCTATCTTTGTTTCTTGATCTATAAGAGAATTATACTTTAATAACTCTTGCAAAAACCCAGCGCAAGCAATTTTTGCCCTATTTAATAAACTATCATCCCGCAATAACTTAGCCCGCTGGCAATAAGCTTCTAGCCACCTTTTTTGGGGAGCGATGGCCTTACCCAAATAACTCATGGCCTCTTCCAGCTTTCCCTGGTTCATCAACACCAAACCTAAGTCGCTGTAGGCTTTAATATTATTGGGTTCCAGAGCAATTAATTCTTGATAGCACTTCTGGGCTTCCTCATAATTCTTCTGCAATCGCCACAGTTCCCCCAGATTCTGATAAGCTAGAGCCAACTTCGGATCTAACTCCAAAGCTCGACGCAAAGCAGTAAAAGCCTCCCCCGTTAACCCTTGACCGGAATAAGCCTTTCCCAAGTTATTATAAAGATTGGCCCCCACAGGGTCAATTTCTAGGGCTTGCTTTAACACCTCAATGGCTTCCAGGTAGTTCCGCTGTTTCATCAAAGCGCAGCCCAAATTATTATAAGCCCCCCGATAGTCCGGTTCTAGAGCAATGGCTTGGCGATATTGGCCGATGGCCCCCTCCAGTTCCCCTTTTTGGTCCAGAATCAAGCCAATTCCGAAATAGGCTTTAGCGTAGTTGGGTTGGAGGGCGATGGCTCGTTGCAAGCAGTCCATTGCCCCCTCCAGTTCTCCTTGCTTGTGTAGAGAAACCGCCCGACTGTAATGTAACTTAGCCTCTTGGATTTTATCTTCGATCATATTATTTATTTATATAGCGCGAAGCGCTGGTTTCGTTACATACTACGGTAAAAAAAAAATACACTAGTTTCGTCACTTTTGTACAAAGTGAAAGGGGCATTTTTCTTGCACGAACTCTTAATTGTTAATTGTTAATTGTTCATTGTTCATTGGGAATTGCTATAGCTAATAAAAACGGTACGCCGCACTTGCTTAACGCACCGGAGACTTTTTGATTTCACTTTATGCTTGAACAATCTCGCTCCAGGAGCCAGGGAGAGATCTAAACAACAGCCATTAATTCTTCAGGCTGGTTAGAATAGTTCAAAATCATCATTGATATCACCCAAACCGAGATCTAGTTGCAGGAATTCCACACCATCCAGAGTTACGAATCCAGTTGAGGCATCGTATACGATTGAGGCAGTAGCCAGATCGTCTACGTCAACACGAATTACGTCTCCTTCACTGGAGTCGAAATCAGTAATAGTATCAATCTCACCTGGTACTAGGTCTTCAGCAAAAAACTCAAAAGTGTCCGCGCCGGATCCACCAGTCATTCTGTCTTCACCGGTCCCCCCTCTAAGGGTATCGTCCCCTGCTTGACCGAGGAGGAAATCATCACCTGCTTGACCTTCCAGGCTATCGTTCCCAGTATCTCCTAATAAGAAGTCTCTATCACCACCACCTCGGATGACATCATCTCCAGTTCCCCCTTCCAGGGTATCCCTTCCATCACTACCGATGATAGTATCAGCTCCTTCCCCACCTGCGAGAGAATCTGAACCTGTGCCGCCACCTGAAGTTAAAACATCATCACCGTCACCCCCTAAAAGGGTATCAGCTTCTTCACCACCAGCAACCGTGTCATCTCCGCCACCACCATCGACCACATTGGAATCCATCTCAGATCCGATAACTTCATCGCCTTGTTCGGAACCAATTACCTCCAGACCATCAGGATCGTCCATGGCGTCTAGTTCAAAACCACCAGTTTCTCCACCAGTTTTCGGATCTACTATTGGGGTTGCACCTGTGTCTTGAATGTCTACACCGTCTAAAATAGTTGTCATACAGCAAAATACTCCCTATACTCTTGCTTTTGGTTTTACCCTACTTTTTAAGCAGCTAACTTCTGGACTATTGTAGCTTGCTAGGAGCAAAATTATATAGTATATTTGTATTGTCCAAGAGAGAATTATTTGCTGATCTCAGTCAATACATTAAGCTCGCTCTTCCCAGCTAGCTATAGTTTCAAGCATAAACTTGGTCTAGTTGACTATTTGTTTCCCATTTCCATCCCCTGAGAAACAAGAAAATGTTGATTTTCAACATTTCTTTTTTTACCTGCTGTAATTAGATTTACAGCATTTTCGCTGCTTGACTGGGAGCATGTCCAAGCAATAATTTTGCACGGACCCTCCCCATTAGGTGAAGATTTCCTAAAAAATCCAATAATTTGAGATTATAGCTATATTTACTTCATTCTGGCAAAGGTTACTAACAGATTAAAATTATTGCTATCTTTCCCAAGATGGCGCTGCTTTCCACTGAGAAACGGATTGGCAGAACAGGAAAAAGTTAGACTAGCCAGCGTTACTGCAATTAAGAATTGCTCAGATCTAACTCCAGATATGTTGTTTAGACACACCCTCATCAAGGGTAAACAAAAAAACTGAAATTGTCAAGGAAGATTATATACTCTTCTTGGATAAGTAGTTAAACGGGGAATTGGCAATGAGGCAAGCCCTTCAGCCATAACCAACAACTGCAAACTATCTCATAGAGTTCATTTTTGTACTCATTTTGACCCTCCCCGCTCTAAAGAGACGGGGATTCGCAAGCAGCCCAGAAATGGACTCTTACAGGCGTAGTACTCGCGCCGCTACTGACTCCTTCAAGACATAATCTTAAAGTTGTCGCTACTTTTCTTAAAATATTCGCTGCACCATTGCAGTCCGCATTAATTAAACTGTCATTGGCAGAGCGATATAATCCTCGTTTGACTCGCTTTCCTGATGGGCTCAAGCTTTCGGGTTTTGCACCGAATGTCGGCAAGAAATCATCATCTAAAAACGATGCTTTTGAGGTATAACTTTCCTCTGTTTCAATGAATTCAATCCCATACTGTTCGCACAACTGCTTGATGCGTTCCTTGAGTTTTGCCGTAGGAACTTGAACGAACTTTTGGTTATTTTTTGCCCCGATACCGATACCATTCTTTTGACCTTTGTTCCAACCAAAGACTATCCGACCGATGTCATTTTCTAAACAATAATTGATTACTAGCCTGGCTGCTTTATTGACTGCATCTCGCATTTGGCGATTGCGTTTTTCTGTAATGTTCGCAAGACGCTTAGACCAGAATCCTTGAGGCTTTCCTTTTTTTATCGTGGCTGTTTGTTTGTTATACCATTGGTTAACGGATTTAAGATGCCTCCCATCAACAATGAAACTTGTTCCCACATTAGTCACGCACGTTAACCAGTTGTCTATCCCGTGGTCAATTCCTAGGACTTTCTCAGGGTTTCCCTCCTTAGCAGAATTCAAGGTCGATTCCCTTTGATAAACATATTCCACATAAAAGCAGCCGTGACGTGGAAGGATGCGAATCTCCTTGATTTTCTCCCAGTCCAAATTAGAAGCCATGGGAAGATAAAAATTTTCTAAGCCAAACCAAGCTTTGACGCTTTTTCCTAGAGGAACTCTAATTCCTTTCTCGGTTAGCTTCAACCATCTCTTTGGGTAAGAAACGGTAAACAAACCCTTTTTTCGGTACTTAGGAGGTCGAGGTTTGTTTTCTATTTTTTTCTCCTTGAATAATTTTAAAAGTTGACGGAAACTCGCCAATGCCTCAACAACACCATTGCAAATTTGTTGGGCGCTTGAAGCATACATGGCCCGGAAGTGACGATTCCATTTCATTTGCCGACACAGCTCTCCTTTTCCCACAAAGCGATTTTCCTTAAACCATATTTGGCGAGCATAGTAGACGGAACAATTGAAAACTTTGTTAGCTTCACCACACAAGTATTCGAGAATCGCACTCAGGTCTTTATCTGAATGCAACAAGTTTTGTTGACAGCCAATGTTGATTTGCTTCTTGTTCATGGGTTTAGCTTACCTTATCTTGTAGATAGATGTCAAGTTGTCTACTTTTGAAGGACGAATCTAAATCTTACCGTCATGGCAATCATTCTGTGGGATTAGCTCATGTTCATTTAGTCTGGATTCCTAAACGTCGGAAAAAAGTCTTAATGGGTGATGTTAAATCTTGTTTGTCCGTTATTTTACATGAGGTGGCTACTGAAAATGGTTGGTTCATTAAAGCTATTGAGATCGCTCCTGACCACGTTCACCTTTTAGTCGAACACGGCTCTCAAGTTGCCATTCATCAAATCATTAAGGCTTTTAAAGGACGCTCTTCTCGCATTCTTCGTCAAGAATTCCCCCATCTATGCAAACTTCCTAGTTTGTGGACTCGCAGTTATTTTTATGACACGACAGGGAAAGTTAGTACGACAAAAATTATGAACTATATTAACGACCCTCATCATTCCTAATGGCGAATAAATTCGCCGTGTCGCTTTAGAGCCCCGCTCTAAAGAGACGGGGCTACCAAGCGGACGTTTTTCTCGTGTCATTGTTCTTGAGCGCCAAAAAATTTGGCAAGAATATAGAGCGGGAGGGCATGACCTTCCCTCAGCTCGTCGAGTCTGACGAAATACTGGGACTCTTCGCGAGAAGCCCACAGTAGCGAAAGCGGTATAGTGTGAAAGATGTTACTCAACTGCTTTTAACCAATCACAAAAGATTAAACTATGGACGACTTGTTATTTGGAACAATTGCTAACGATATGCTAGAACCCGGTCCCGGCGTTCTAGCGTTTGGCGGAGCTGGGATGGACTTAATTGATGCTGCGGCAGGGGGAGGCTTAGGTAGTAGACTCTATGGCGGTAGCGGGAATGACGAAATCATCCTGGATATTGACGGTCGTGGCTTCGGTAGCGGTGGAAACGACAAACTAGAAAGCGCACCGTCAGAAGAAAACGCAGGGGGCAATCGCCTCTATGGCGGAGAGGGAGAAGACACTCTAACTGCAACCTACAATGATCGCCTATTTGGAGGTAGCGGTAACGATATTCTGGATGTTACCGGCGATGGTAGCGAGAATAGATTATATGGTGGGGCTGGTGATGACACTCTAACTGCAGGTACGGGCGATCGCCTGGTGGGACAAGATGGTGATGACTTGCTGATTGCTGCTGGGGGCAATAGTACTTTAACTGGCGGTGCGGGAGCGGATATTTTTGCCGCTGCTCCCGAATTCCCCCATGTTCCCAATATAATAACTGACTTCGAGAGTGGAAGTGACAAAATCCAGCTTGACAGTTTCGTCGTTGAGAACTTGACAGAGCTACTCAATCAAGGAACCATTAATCCATTGGAAGAAGGAGATGGCACGGTCATTTCCATCGGCGATACCCAAGTGTTTGTCCTGTTAGGTATTGAAGCTGGTAGTCTGGTTGAAAATGACTTTATTTTCGCTGGCGGCAACAACACCATTGAAAATGCTACCGACTTGGGTGACTTGACCGATAGAGAAGTCAGCGACAGAGGAACGGTAAATGATGAGGATAGAATTGATTTCTACCAGTTCCAGGTTGGAGAAGAAAGCGAAGTTACAGTCACTCTAACGGGATTGACTGCTGATGCCAACTTGGCCCTAATTAACGACCTGAATGAAAATGGACAAGTAGACGATGGAGAAGCAATTGCTTTCTCTGCTTTAGAAGGAACTGCTGACGAAGAAATTTTCACCGTTCTGCAAGAGGGTAGTTACTTCATCCGGGTGCGACAACAGGATGGGGTTGGATTGACCCCTTACGATTTAACTGTCTCCGCTCAAGGTACGGACAGCACTCTGGCCACAGCCAATGACTTAGGGGATTTAACCAATAGTACGGTAGTAGAAACTGGCTCCGTGCGAACAGGAGACGGATTAGATTACTACAAGTTCTCTGTAACTCTAGATAGCACGGTAGAAATTAATCTAAACGGTCTGGAGGGGACTTTAACCCGCTTAGAACTGATTGAAGACATTAATGGAGATGAAGAAGTAGCCGTAGAAGAACAATTGGCTTCTGTTTTCCTCAATAGTGAAGATCTAGTAGATGGAATTAGCTCATCCATAGCTGTTGGGGAATACTTTGTCCTGGTAGAGCTAGAGCAAGGGGATACGGACTACCAATTAACTATTGATTCGCAATTCAGGGCAGCGGACAACTCGACCGCCACAGCAGTGGACTTGGGAGACATTACCGATTCATCAGCAGCAGATAGCGACCTAGTCTACGATGGAGACCCACGAGACTTCTACCAGTTCCAGATTACAGAAGAAAGCGAAGTAACGGTTAATCTCACAGGCTTGACTGGAGATGCAAACCTGGCACTGATTAACGACCTCAATGACAATGGAGTATTTGATGCGGTCGAAGCAATTGCTTTCTCGGCTTTAGAAGGCACTGCCCATGAGGAGATTTTCCAAGTTCTCGGTGCAGGTAACCACTTTATCCGAGTGCGGCAAGACGATGGTGAAGTTGCTCCAGGACTGGCCCGTTACGATTTAAGCGTCGCAGCGGAAGGTACAGACAGCACTCTGGCCACAGCCAATGACTTAGGGAATTTAACCAATAACTCCGCAGTAGAAACAGACTCTCTCAGAACAGGAGACGGATTAGATTACTACAAGTTCTCTGTCACTCTAGATAGCACAGTAGAAATTAATCTAAACGGTCTGGAGGGGACTTTAACCCGCTTAGAACTGATTGAAGACATTAATGGAGATGGAGAAGTAGCCGTACAAGAACAATTGGCTTCTGTTTTCCTCAATAGTGAAGATCTAGTAGATGGAATTAGCTCATCCATAGCTGTTGGGGACTACTTTGTCCTGGTAGAGCTAGAGCAAGGGGATACGGACTACGAATTAACTATTGATTCGCAATTCAGGGCAGCGGACAACTCTCCAGCCACAGCAGTGGACTTGGGAGACATTACCAATTCATCAGCAGCAGATAGCGACCTAGTCTACGATGGAGACCCACGAGACTTCTACCAGTTCCAGATTACAGAAGAAAGCGAAGTAACAGTTAATCTGACCGGTTTGACTGGAGATGCGAATCTAGCACTGATTCGGGACGACGACGGGGATGGAGAATTTGATGCGGTCGAAGCATTTGCTTTCTCCGCTTTAGAAGGTACTGCCCATGAGGAGATTTTCCAAGTTCTAGATGCAGGTAACTACTTTATCCGAGTGCGGCAAGACGATGGTGAAGTTGCTCCAGGACTGGCCCGTTACGATTTAAGCGTCGCAGCGGAAGGTACAGACAGCACTCTAGCCACTGCTAATGACCTGGGTATTTTGACTGGTTCTTTCGCACCAATCAATGACTCGGTCCGAATTGGAGACGGATTAGATTACTACAAGTTTGAAATAACTGAAAACAGCACGGTAGAAATTAATCTAAACGGTCTGGACGGGACTTTAACCAGGTTAGAACTGATTGAGGATATTAATGGAGATGGAGAAGTAGCCGTACAAGAAAAATTGGCTTCCGTTTTCCTCAATAGTGACAATCTAGTAGATGGAATTAGCCAACCCATAGCTGTTGGGGAATACTTTGTCCTGGTAGGGCTAGAGGAAGGGGATACGGACTACCAATTAACTATCTCTCGATCCTAAAAATTCCCACTGAAGATTGAGTGAAAGACAATCCTTCCTTTTCTATGAGAAAGATTGTTTTTCACAAGAATAGGACTTACGCAAACAAACCTAGAAACCGGGTTTCTCGCCAGGATAAAACAGCAAAATCCAGATTTTTAGTTCAGAAACCCGGTTTCTGCGTAAGTCCTAAAGAAAAATAATCAATTCAATTAATTTATTTAATAGGGGCGCAGGTTGGTGCGCCTCTACATTTTTCTGCCCTTCGGTGACCATTGGCTGCAACCAACAACAGTTGAATTTTATATCAAATCTAAAAATGTTTGCTACAGATACAATAGTGTTATAAATAATTGTAGGTTGGGTCTCCCGATAGCGAAACCCAACATAACAACCCTTGCTGTTGGGTTTCGTTACCTCAACCCAACCTACGAGTTATAAACTATGATGTAACGCCACTATTTGTAGCAAATATTTTTGTATTTCATATTATATTCTCGATAGTCAAGGCTTACCCTGAAATTTAGGCAGCCCAGAGGGCTACCCCACGATTGACTTTCTACATATTTAGCCCCAAACAACTACTTTTGACCACACCGGCGACCATTAGGGCAAGCCTTGGATCAACCAGTTAACCAACTGCTGCCACTCAGAACAGTTACCCAGAGCATCTCCATCTAACTCGCTGCCCCAGTTGCGGGAAAACTCAGTAAAATTTTCTACCCAACTAATAATTCTTTCCACTGGAGGAACACAACTATAATTACAAGCTTGCTGAAGATACTCCACCATCTCTGTCTTATGTCCAGTATAATATAAATACCAAGCAATCCAAACGAGAGTATCGTGACGCACCCGATTTTCAATTAACCGCAACCTTTCAGGAATTTCCGGTAATTGAAAGAAATTATCAATTGCGGCGGCAAGAGAACGAGCCTGGGGCAAACCCTTAAACATGGCGCTGCCTTCGTGTTGGCGATAGCAAACTGTCACTCGACGCAACCAACTACCTCGACAGCCTTGCAGAGCCAATCGCAGCACCATCTCCGTATCTTCTGCTGGCGGGAAGCGAGGGTCGAAACCCCCTACCTTTTCCAACCACTGCCGACGAAACATCATGGCTGAAGGAAGGACTGGTTTCCATTGCACCCAAGTTTCCAGGTTCAGTTGGGGAACGTCTTCCCAGGGACGAACATCCATGAGATACTTACCCTGGGGATCCACGCGCCGCCAACCACTATGGACGATGCCCAAATCTGGTTGTGCCTGGAACCGAGCTACCTGTGCGGCTAGTTTGCCGGGAAGAAAGTAGTCATCTGCATCCAGAAAAGCGACGAACTCCCCCCGGGCCAGCTGGATGCCGTGATTGCGAGCCATGGATACGCCCTGATTTTCCTGATATACGTAACGTATTTTGTTGCGGTAGGATTGCACTACTTTATCTGTGCTGTCGGTGGAACCGTCATCCACCACAATTATTTCCCCATCAATGCCAGTTTGGCTCAAAACACTGTCTACTGCCTGACAAAGATAGCGATCACAGTTATAGGTAGGAATAATGGTGGTTACTCTCGGTGCTGCCATGATCTTAATTCTTATCAACCTCGACCGAATCTGAAAATTGACAACAAGCTAAAAACCAAGAGGGATAAGGCTTTTCTAGTGTCTGCCATTTTTCGGGTCAACATTCGTCACGAATTAAATTTTGAATTTTGAATTTTGAATTTTGAATTCGACCGTCCGGAGCTATTAAGCTTTTTGGCGACGCACTCTGACTCGCTTTTCCGGGTCTTGTTTTTTCACCCAGGAAAGAAATTTCTTCATCTGGGGTTCATTTTGCAGTTTTTCCACAGTATTATAGCTTTGGGCTAGCTCTGTATTCTGAAAAAGGGTGTGGATCTGGCTATGACAAGGGGAGCAAATATTTGCTGTGGGTCCAGCAGCAGCTTTTTTCCGTTTGACAGCTTGTCTGGGAACGAGATGATGAACTGTTAACCGTTCCATTTCCCTTCCACATAACTCACATTTCATTGCTAAAAAAAAGAAGTGGACTTGGGGTGGAGAATTTGTAACAAATAAATAATTAACATTAAGTAATCTAACACAAAAATATTGATACAATTGTCCTCAACGATAGGATCGGTTATATTGGCTTAGTAGTTGTTTGGGGCTGAATATGTATTTATCAAAGTGGGGTAGCCCCCCTTCGACTACGCTCAGGGCAAGTCTGGGCTGCCTACTAATAGCTTTCAGGGTAAGTAGTTTGGTGTGATGCGTTCTCAACGCACCCTACTAATAGCTAATTAGTTATCGATCATGGGTTATTAGTGACCTGTTACCAATTATAATTCAAAAAGAAGCGCTCCTACTTAATGTGATCGCGATCGCCTTTCGCGGCGCTTCGCGAGCACAGCATCTCCCTTAGACAGATCGCTGTTACTGACCAAAGTAGTTAATAGGATAATCAAACACATCTATTCTAAGGCGATATTGATGATGATTCAACAAATTGCTAAAGTCCATAATCCCATAAACGAACAACCCTGGTGGAATCGCCCTCTTTGGGGGGAAGCGATCGCCCTACAACAACCCTGGTGGAACCGCCCTCTTTGGGGTCAAGGAAACCTATTTGCCAATCTGAGCAAACCGGAAGTTCCCGAGAAGGCAATATTGCTTCACAATCAACAGTTGCAACAAGCAAGAGAGATAGCTGAAAAAGCAAAAGCATTAGATAGTCAAGAATTTAGTCACAATCAATTTTTGTTGTTTTTACGCATTGAAAATGATTTAAGAAAGGGTGTTGGTGAGTATCAAGATTTAGCTCCCATCGCTCAACTATTATGGACTTTGCTGGAAGTAAACAAGCTTTTCCAGGTTGCAGATAGACTTAAATCAAGCAATCAAAAGTTTGAACAAGAAGAATTATATCCACAGTTATATCAACTCTCCATCACCTTAAGGGAGCAAAATTTAACCAAACAAGAGATATTAACTACCATAGAAGAAAACTTTGGTGAACTTCTCGAGAATTTAGCAAACGAATGTGAACAAAATCTTTTATCCTCTCATCTTCTAACACCTTCAGAGATAACTAGCGATCGGTTTATTTCCCACATATTACCTTTCTTGGCTAAATATAACCTCCCTAACTATTCAACCTTGAAAAACATCAACGATCTTGTGGATAGTCTTTCCACAGAATATCGGCAAGACCTCAATGCCTTGACTGTTTTGGTGGAGCTAAATTGCCAATTATTCGAGCAAATCGCGCCAATTCTGCCAATACCTGAAGGAAAAAATCCCCCGAAAACTTATGGGAGAATTATTCAATACATCGCTCTCAGAAACTACTATCAAGCTAGATCTCATCAATTTCAACGACTAATTCAAGTACTCGGCATTTGGCATGATTACTATAGAAGAGTTATTGAGATTCGCCAGCAATATAGCTGGATCCAATACAAGCAACCGCAAAAATTTCACCTAGAAATTCCTGGCTTAGAACTTTATCAGAAATACCGTAGATTTTTGCTGAAAGAATAAACTACTTCAATTTAGTCCATCTAATGTGGTGGGCAGTGCCGCACCCTACGAAAAAACTCTATCAGTAGGGTACTACGCCAACACCACACTATCTATATTGATACTGCTTTTGACTATAGCGATAGATGCTGTGGTGGGCAGTGCCGCACCCTACTAAAAAACTATCAACTATCCACTATCAACTATCCACTATCAACTATCCACTATCAACTGCCTTATCTTCTTTGATTCCGTCTGCGATGGTAATCTTCGCTTTCTTGATATTCTTCCATTAATTTCACCACCTTTTCTTGAATCTTGCTATGTTCCAAAACCCCTTCATAGGCATAGCGATCGTAACCATTGGTAACGATGAGATTTTCTAAATAACTCACTCGCTCCTCTGTATGAGGGTGAGTAGAAAGCCATGCAGGAGGACGAGAACGATTTTCATTTTCCGAGTTGAGAGTAACAGTGAGATTGCGCAATCCATCGGCAGCATAACCGCTAGCAGCCAAAATTTTCGTCCCAATCACATCCGCTTCCCTTTCCATATCCCTGCTGTACTTAAGAACGATGATATTAGCAGCAGTACCGCCAAAAGGAATAAACTGGCCGAAGTTAGCAGTTAAATTGCCTTCCGTGACTAATTTAAAACCGTGAGAAAGGACAGCGTGAGATATTTCATGAGCTAATAAACCCGCCAGTTCTGCTTCTGACTTAGTTTTGATTAGGGCCCCAGCATTGATGAATATTTTCCCTCCTGGAAGTGCGAAAGCATTGAGTTGGTCGTCCATAATCAGATGAAATTCGTATTCAAATTCATTGCGACCGGCAAAACTAGCTATTTTATTGCCCATTTCCCTCACATAGGCTAATACTTCTTCATCTTCAATGGTGGGTATCTGACGCTGAATCTGTTGGGAGAAAGCATCTCCCACGGCTGATTCGCCTTGAAGTAACAAGCTGGTAGTTTCAAGCGCTGAGAGAGTCCCGAATAAATTGCCAGTGACAGCGAAGTCAAGGATTCCCGTGAGCAAACTCCCGATGGCATTTCCTTTCAAGCGCGATCGCAAATTACTTTGGTACATTTGCAACTGGCGATGGGCTAACTGAGTAAATTCCTCAGCCTCGGGATGTTCTGGGTTGAGCAAAGCAAACTGACGGGCTAAAATTGAAGCTTCCAGCCATTTTTCTTGTTCTTCATAAATCTCTATAGTGCCTCGGAGCAACTCCGGTTCGTTGCGATACAGAGTAGTGGCCCGTTCTAAAACTTGTACCGCCTCTTCTGGTTTGTCATATGCTTTTAAGGCGCGAGCATAGCGCAAATGACCGGGAATGAATTCTGGATATTGCTCCACTAAAAATTTGAGGGGTATGAGGGTTTTGCTCTCTAACTGCTGCTCTAAACCCTCACCGGATATGCGCCAATAAACTGCTGCGCTGGGAGATAAGTCCTCTGCTTGGTAAAACGCCTCTGGCAGTGTGTCAACTTCGCTTTCTGCTGTAAAGGGTTCTTTCAGGGAGCGGTATAAGGAAGCTGCTTCAACCTTCTTGCCAGATAAGTAGAGTTGATCTGCTTCGATGTATTGCTCCTGTTCTGCATATCTGATAGGAGTTATTCTTTCCTCAGCAGCCAGTTCCTCATTCTTCTTTTCCGTATTTGTTTCCCCTCGATCTTCTTCCTCTTTTGTTTCTGTTTCCGCCTCTGAACTGGCTTCAACATATAAGAGAGCAGGTTGAGGGTCGGATTGGGCTGCAACTGCAGTCGTAGTTGATAATAAGATAGCTAAAGCTATGGATAGTGAATGCCTTGGGAGTTTCATTGTTCAAATTATTGTAGCTGCTACCACTATGATGAACTATCGCCACAACAGCATCCACATTCATGCTGGTAGAAAGTATTTAATAATTCTTAATAAAGAAGATCGTTAAATAAGTTTAATCTAGTCAATTAGTGGACAATAAAGAATCTGCTGGAAGGCCCAATGCACAGAGAAGCTGTCAAGAAGCGATTGACCACACTATAACGCGAAAGCGGTTAGTGTGGGAGTATGTCACAGATTTCAAGATATTCCGAATGAGAGAATTCCTAAAACTTTGCTTAAATTGTCAAGGGAATATTCTGTTAAATCGATATCTAAATTTCGAGCTTGCAGCCGCAAAAATTTCCAAATATTCCCTGTTGTGACAGCTCCATAAATAATCGGTATCTCATTGCCTTCTTGTTGATTAAATAAATGTGCTGCTAACATTAGAGATGCACACTGACCCAAACCTAAATTAAGATTTTCTTTCTTGGCTTCTACAATAGCAAGAACTGGAGCTTGAATGTAAATTTGTTCGGGAGATAAACTAATCAGGAAATCAAAATTACCATTCAATCCTTGAGATGAATCCATATTAAATTCGTTGCCAGAAAACAAACTGATTGGTAAATTTGCCCTTCGTTTTATTTCTAGTAAAATAGGAGCAATAATCATTCCCGAACGAGATTTTTCTGTATTAATTGCCAGAGCAATAGGAAGATTAAACTCGAGGGTATCTTTGAGAAATTGACTGGGTTCCTGTTCTGCAATATTATTAAAAATATTGGGACTCTCATTGATAGAGAGCTGAAATTTTTCCTTGACTGCTTTTAAAGTAAAATCACTATAAGCCATATCCCGAACCTTCAAAAGTTACCAAATGATTTTTAAATCGAGAACAAAACCTGGAAGGATATTCTCCCCCGATAAACTCTTCGGGTGATTTAAAACTTGCTTTTGTTTCCCAAGACGATAAATCTCAACTTGACCTTGTTTGGGATTAATTAACCATCCTAGTTTTACTCCATTTGACCTATATTCTTTCATTTTCTCTTGAGTGTCTTTTAAGCGATCGCTGGGTGACATGAGTTCCAGGACAAAATCCGGCGCAAGAGGGGGAAATTTAGTTTTTTCTTCTAACGTTAATTTATCCCATCTGGATTGAGCTACCCAGGAAACATCTGGAGAACGCTCTGCACCATTGGGAAGACGGAAACAAGTTGAAGAATCAAAGCAAACTCCTAGTTTTGTTCGTTCGTTCCAAATACCTATCTTCAGAGCAAGATTAAAGTTGGTTTTACCTGTTTCTCCCCCTGTTGGCGACAGGATTATTATTTCTCCTTGAGCATTTCGTTCAAATTTAAGATCTGGATTTTGGCAACAAAATTGGTAAAACTTAGAGAGATCGAGTTGAAATAGTGGCTCTAATTTGAGAGTATAAGCATTCATGATTTTTCTAAGTCTCGCGCTCTACGCAGCGCGAAGTAGGAACTATCTCTCTCTTTCTTCTCTCTGCGCCCTCTGCGCCTCTGCGGTTCATTCTTCTTTAATATCGCCATCAGGCAACATCAATTTCTCCAGTACGTCTTTTAACAAGCTCGGTAAACGGCGCATAATCTTGCCTTTTTCCGTGCCAAACTACACCAGCATAGTCGGTATGATGGGGTTGGACTTTGATTGGGTATTCAAACCAATTGGTTATTTGTTTCTTGTTCAAGAGACATTTTAATAAAATATAGATCCATTATATCTCTTTTTTGTATAGCATGGGGTAAAGATTTCGAGCTAGACTGCCCCTGATATAGGCGGACATAGTGCTTTCCCAATTAGATAAACCATTTCATCCAAATCTTCAGTTGTGAATAAACGCTGATTTTCTACTTCTGTCAATCCATTGTTAATGCCTTTAAAACCAGTATTCTGAAAAGTTGCTACCAATAAATCGTAATCAATTTCTTCATGAGGAGCACCCGAATTAGCTTTTTGGTTGTAGAAATTAAGCATATCTTCGTAATCTTGACTGCTGGAAATTTGATAATCCTGTGTCAGGCTCTCAGGATTATTGCCCATAATAGCTTCACCAACTGCTCTAGCACAGCCACCAAATGCACCTAGAACAAACAAAGGCTTGTGGTGGTCGATTGCCAGTGCCGCTTCTTCAGCAATTCCAGGGAATGCCCCCTTGTAGTCTGTAACCTTCCCACCAAGGATAATCCGAGCATCGATTCCCCTTGCCATTTTCTTTCGCATAGCAGTCAGACAACGGGCCCAAACATAACGATGCTCCCTGTTATTAGGCTCTAGATAAGTCTTTTTGTCAAGGCTAAAAGGCCGGTCCTGAAGGTCTTTAGGTAGAGAAATCGCCCAAATTGAAACTTCATTTTTATGGCTAGCCCGCCACTTAACGGTTGCCTTAAGATGCAAAGGCCAGGCTAAGAAATTCTGTATCTTTTCTCCTCGTTCCGTGGTGTCCTCATTGTAAGCCTTGACCATTTCCACCAAATCTCGTGTAAAACCACCAGGACGTAGATCGCCGCCATAAGCAACACTAGCTCCTTGAGCCAGAAGATGGCGACTAATTTCAATGAGTGCCCTTTGTTGATGAACAGCACTAAAGCCAAGTCGCTGTAAATCGGGACTATCAGAAATGGAAATCCCGATCACTTTATCAGAGAGTGGTTTTTGCTCTCGTTTTCCTGTCACTTGGGGCATAGGCTGGAAAGGAGTCCAAGCTTTAATTCCTGGATCCAGAGAGCTGAGTACCTCCATCTCGTCATCTCCTAAAGGGGGATCTGGATAGATTAAGAGAGTACATGGTTGTGGTTTGTCCCCTTGCCAAGATTGGACTTGATTTAATAATTCAGGAGCGAAAGGGATAACCCTGGCTTGCTCTGGGATTCTTCCAATCTTTTTTAAGGTTTCTACATAGCCAGGGAAGTAGCGATACCGCAGCACCTCAAGCAAAATCCTGGCAATAATAGTGGGAATCGTCTCAGTCCCTCGCCAGCGCAATGTTGGCGTGTTGCCCAAATAGGGAAAGCTACGTTCCTCACCTCTGTTGAGGGCATTGATTAGCAGTATAGGAACTCCATATTTCTTAGCGGTTAAGATTTCCCAACGGCAAAAATAGCGGGTGGCATAGGCATCTGTCTGGCAGATTAACAGAGCAGAATCCTGAAGACCAGCTTTTATTTCCTCTCTAAAATCATAACCAGGTGCTATGTCCTTCGTATCAAAAAAGTTATCGAGTGTATTATCTTCGAGAAGCCATTCACGAATTCCCTCAGCAAGTTGAAGCCCGTCTTGTTTGGCATGACTGAGGAAAAGTTGAACGGGAGGGGGTGCTTTTCCCTCCTCTACCTGCCCTTTTGATGTAATTTGTTGCAGTTGTCGGCAGCAGGAGTGTAGTACCTTTCTCAATAGAGTGTCCCGCTTGTTATCTATTTGGTAGATTCTGATAAAGTTAGTCTGGGCAATTTTATCACTCAAGTTATAGGCTGATTCAGTCAGTGCCACAGGGTAAAGGCGATGGTGGGGGGCTAACCGGGAGGCAGCATCCCAAAGGGATTCAATATACTGCTCCCAACTGTCACTCATCACCATGTGGTCATCTATCAGGACAAACGTGGCGGAGTTGAGAGAGTCCTTCAAAATAATAGGTTTAGGACTGTTGGTTTCTGGTTGAAAGGGTGCTGAACGAAAATGAATCGGAATCCCAAGACCTCGCAACAGAGGATGTTCTGGATCTGCACAGATATGCTGAAAGAGGTACTTAGACAAAGGTTCTCCCGTAGGAGACTGGGGGTGCCAAATGAGGTAAATTCTAAAGTAGGGATGATATTGAGTCATTAAGGGGCTAAGTTGGAGCAGCAATAAAACTCTTTTATCATATTAACTCTCAATGGCCGAAATTTGTGCTAGTATTAAACCAAGTAACAGTTAATTTAACAATATTTTATGGCAAGAAAGGTATTCGTCAGTTACTCACACAGATTAGAACAGCCAGAAGCAGATGACTTTCAAAAAATATTTGCTGATGAACGTGATGTTTTTATTGATAAGTCAATCCGAGAAGATATCGGTGACAAGAAAGCGTCAACTATAAAAGCAAAATTAAGCTCACTTATCAAGGATAGCTCTGTAACAGTGGTGCTTATCGGGAAAGAAACAGGTGGCAGAAGTTGGGTTGATTGGGAAATTTACCATAGTCTTAGAAAATCCGATGGAAACGCGAGAAACGGACTATTAGGGGTGAAAATTCCCAATAAAACTCATTGGATTCCAGATAGGTTATTGGATAACATTCCTAATATGGGTTTAATTATTGACTGGCCGAGGGATTATAGAACTTTAGCAAATGCTATTGAGGAAGCATACAATGCTGCAAAAACTGGTGTTCCAGATCTAAGTAAACCACTAAGAAAAAGAAATTCCTCTAAACAAAAGTTAACATAATTGAGTTTAATAGTAAATTCTCAACTTTGAGGGTAGGGTAGGCAATCAGGAATTTACTCTTCATAAAGGATACCAAACGTTGTCCCAATTGCCCACCCTACGAACTACTTCTCTCTGCGCCCTCTGCGCCTCTGCGGTTCATTATCCAGGGATACAGGGGCAGGAATACCCCGCCCGTGAAAAATTATCCCAACAACTCTTTTGCTTTAGCCAATACGTTCTCTACAGTGTAGCCGAACCGCTCCAAAGCAAGACCTCCAGGAGCAGAAACCCCAAAACGGTCAATACTAATAGTTGCTCCTTCAGTCCCGATATAACGATGCCAACCAAAGCTGCTACCAGCTTCTACAACTAACCGCTTAGTAACTGCTTTTGGCAACACTGACTCTTGATAAGCCTGGTCCTGCATCTCGAATAAATCGCAGCTGGGCATGGAAACCACCCGAACCTTCTTGCCTTCACCCCGCAACTTTTCCCCAGCTTCAACACAGAGTTGGGTTTCGCTACCAGTACCGATGAGAATGATTTCCGGAGTACCTTCGCTATCGCTGAGAATGTAACCCCCTTTGGTAGTTCCTTCAATGCTGCTGCCAGCCAAGTTAGGCAAACCTTGGCGAGATAATGCTAATACACTAGGAGTCTTGGTCAACTCGATCGCCGCCTTATAAGCCCCAGAAGTCTCATTCCCATCAGCAGGACGAAGCACCACTAAATTAGGAATGGCCCGTAAACTAGGAATATGCTCGATGGGTTGGTGAGTAGGACCGTCTTCCCCCAGAGCTACCGAGTCGTGAGTCATGACCCAAATAACCCGAGCTTGAGAGAGAGCAGAAAGACGAATAGCACCCCGCATGTAGTCGGTAAATACCAGGAAAGTAGCGCCGTAGGGAATCAAACCGGAATTATGCAGAGCAATACCGTTGCAAATTGCTCCCATGCCGTGTTCCCGTACCCCGAAGCGGAGGTTGCGATTTTCGTAGCTACCGCGCTGGAAATCACCGCAGCATTTCAACAAGGTTTTATTAGAGGGAGCCAAGTCAGCAGAACCACCGATTAATTCTGGCAATACTGGGGCTATGGCGTTCAAGGTTGCTCCGGACTGATTGCGAGTAGCATCTTTTTTCGATTCCGGAGTATAAGTAGGCAAGCAAGAATCCCAGCCTTCCGGCAATTTACCGCTCAACATCCGCTCTAAGAGAGCAGCATCTTCGGGGTATTTGGTTTTATACTGAGCAAAAAGCTCATTCCATTCAGCTTCGTAGCTCGCACCCCTGTCTACTGCCTTGCGGAAATAGTTCAGAGCATCTTCAGGAACCTCAAATGGGGCATAGTTCCAACCGAGATTGTCTCTGGTAGCCTGCACTTCAGCCCCACCGAGAGCCGCACCGTGAACGTCATGGCTGTTGGCTTTATTGGGGGAACCAAAACCGATTGTAGTGGTAACCTTAATTAAAGAAGGTTTATCGGTGACTGCCTTGGCTGCCTCAATTGCTTTAGCAATGGCTTCTAAATCTTGATTGCCATTTTCCACGTGCTGAACGTGCCAGCCGTAGGCTTCAAAACGCTTGCCTACATCTTCGGTAAAAGATATCTTGGTGGAACCGTCAATGGAGATATGGTTATCGTCGTAGAGAGCGATTAGTTTGCCCAATCCCAGATGTCCTCCCAGAGAGCAAGCTTCTCCGGATACTCCTTCCATGTTACAACCATCCCCGAGGATGACGTAAGTGTAGTGATCTACTAGCTTGCAGTCTGGTTTATTGAACTTGGCAGCCAAATGGGCTTCTGCCATGGCCAAACCCACACCATTGGCAATACCTTGTCCTAGAGGACCAGTGGTAACTTCAACCCCTTTGGTGACGAAATTTTCTGGATGACCGGGGGTTTGGGACTCCCACTGGCGGAACTGCTTGAGATCATCAATTGTTACGGAGTCGTAGCCAGTCAAATAAAGCAAGGCGTACTGTAACATGCAGCCGTGACCTGCTGACAGGACAAAGCGATCGCGGTTAAACCAGTTGGGATTTTTCGGGTTGTAGCGCATGAAGCGATTCCAGAGGACAAAGGCCATAGGCGCAGCGCCCATAGGAAGTCCTGGATGACCGGAATTAGCTTTTTCAACTGCATCAATCGCTAGAAAGCGAATTGAATTAATGCAAACTTCTTCGAGTGACTGGGTGGCAACAACCATAATTTTTCGATATTTATAGTTTGTGAGTTTTTGTTTGTTTCTATTGGATGGCAGTGGGTTGCCGCAAGATTATTTTCAATCTTCTCACTCTTTGCGATCGATAGGCAACTTCTCGAATCTCTAACCTCTGAGCCAACTGTATAAAGGCGATCCGGCAAAGCCTGGGCGTACAGCCTTGGACTGCCCTTCGACTTCGCGGTCCCTGAGCGTAGCCGAAGGGCAGGGACCGCGCAGCCGAAGTCTGTACGCCCCTACAACAAGCAGCAACTGTTTCAAACGTATTTTCTGAATGCCAAAGTAACGTTATGGCCGCCAAATCCGAAAGAATTAGAGAGAGCTACTTCTACCTTGAGAGGGCGACTTTCATTAGGCACGTAATCTAAATCGCAATCTGGATCGGGATTGGTTAAATTAATTGTGGGTGGAACCCGGTCATTCACCAGGGCCATTACCGTAGCCACTGCCTCTATGCCTCCAGAACCTCCTAAAAGGTGTCCTGTCATAGACTTAGTGGAGCTAATAGCAACCTTATAAGCACTTTCTCCCAAAGCTTTTTTGATTGCCTTTGTTTCGGTAGAATCGTTGGCAGGGGTACTGGTTCCGTGAGCATTGATATAACTCACTTGTTCCGGTGTCAAGCCAGCATCTTGCAAAGCCAGCTCAATTGCTCTCGTGGCTCCCACACCTCCTGGCACTGGTTGAGTCATGTGGTAGGCATCGCAAGTCATGCCATAGCCAACGATTTCCCCATAAATCCTCGCCCCACGCTCTAGAGCCGATTCCAGTTCTTCTATCAATAAAATTCCCGTACCTTCTCCAATCACAAAACCATCGCGATCGCGATCAAACGGACGACTAGCGGTAGCGGGGTCTTGATTGCGAGTGGAAAGTGCCTTGGCGGAGGCAAAACCTGCTACAGATAAGGGAGTAATGGGGGATTCCGTCCCTCCACAAATAGCTGCTTTCACATCTCCTCTCTGAACCCAGCGAAAGGCATCCCCAATAGCATTAGAACCAGCGGCACAGGCTGTTACCGTACAAGTGTTTGGTCCTTTAGCTCCTGTATGAATTGCCGTCAGTCCTGCTGCCATATTAGAAATCATCATTGGTACGGTGAATGGGCTGCATTTCCTCGGGCCGCGAGAAAGCAAAATAGCCTTTTGCTCCTCCATTACTTTGAGTCCCCCCACCCCACTCCCGATAATTATCCCCACCTGTTCTGCATTCAGGTCATTAATTTCAAATTTAGCGTCCGCAAGGGCTTGTTTGCTAGCTGCTACCGCAAATTGGGCAAACCGATCCATCTTCTTGCCCTCTTTTCGAGGCAGATATTCGTAGGGGTCGAACCCCTTAACTTCCCCGCCAAAGCGACAGGCATGTTGGGAGGCATCGAATAAAGTAATATCCGCGATCCCATTGCGTCCGCTGCACAATCCTGCCCAATATTCAGCGAGGTTATTTCCAATGGGGGTAATGGCACCGAGACCCGTTACCACAACCCGTTTTAGTTGCAAAGAAACCATGATTCTCGTAAGCTAAAGCTTGATGCCCCATATATGGAGCAAATAATCTTTGGGAACTTAATCTTTAAGCAGCAGCATCATCTTCTTCAAGTTTGCTGCTGATATAGTCTACAGCCGCTTGAACCGTGGCAATTTTTTCTGCTGCCTCGTCCGGAATTTCTATATCAAATTCTTCTTCTAAAGCCATCACCAGTTCTACCGTATCCAGGGAATCAGCTCCCAGATCGCCAGCAAAGTTAGCTTCTGGAGTGATTTCTTTCTCATCAACCTCTAGTTGTTCGGCAACTACGTTTTTGACTCTGGTAAAAATTTCTTCTTTCATGAAAATAATTAAATTTTTTTCCGCTGGATACCCTATCCTAATTAGTTAGATAGGGAGGAAACGGGGCGGATTTTACCGGTTCCTTGGTTTTAGTTATATGCTCCGGGAACGAGCAGCATTATTCATAATAACGGAAAGCGCGACTTTCAAATCAATCCATTATTGTCTAATCTAATTAATACGGAAAATGGTAGTTGACCTGGCCTCGAAAACCCTTCGTTACGCTTATTTTCCCGGTTGTGTTGCTCAAGGGGCTTGTAGAGAGCTTTACTTATCTACGGCAGCATTAACTCAAGCACTGGGAATTGAATTAATCGAATTGAAAAAGGCTGCTTGCTGCGGTTCCGGCACTTTTAAGGAAGATTCCCAGCTTTTAGAGGATACGGTCAATGCTCGCAATATTGCTTTGGCTGAGTCTCTCAATCTTCCTCTCTTAACTCACTGCAGCACTTGTCAGGGAGTTATCGGTCATGTGGACGAGCGGTTAAAAGCAGCTAAAAATTCTGACCCCGATTATTTCCAGCAGGTTAATGGCTTGTTAGGGAAAGAGCATTGCTCTCCTTATCAAGGCAGTACGGAAGTTAAACACTTGCTCTGGGCAATTGTAGCTGATTACGGACTGGATAAGCTCTCGGAAAAAGTAAAGCGGAAACTGACGGGATTGAATTGCGCCGCATTTTACGGTTGTTATTTGCTGAGAGCCCAAACTAATTTAGCCTATGACGATCCTTTTGCACCGGAGTCCATGGAGAACCTGTTTCGTACTGTAGGAGCAACTCCCATTTACTATGGAGGAAGGACTCAATGTTGCGGTTGGCCAATTTCTAGCTACGGCACTGAAGCATCTTTTAAAATGGCGGGGAAGCGCATAGAAGAGGCAATAGCTGCTGGGGCTGATTGTTTGGTCACTCCCTGTCCTCTTTGCCATCTAAACCTGGATTCTCGCCAACCGGAAGTGGAGAAGGCCATGGGTCGTTCTTTGGGTTTGCCGGTGCTGCATTTACCTCAGTTGATTGGTTTGGCTTTGGGTTTGGAACCGAAGCAACTGGGTTTGGAACGGCATGTTGTTTCTACTAAACCTGTTTTGCGAAAAGTAGTCTAAAACTATGATTTTTCTGATTTAACTATATCTAATCATAGTAGATCATAGTCTAGGTTGTGGTTTCATGACTCGTTTAAAAGTCAAGCTTCTTGACCCGAAGTTATATGAATTACAAAAATTTTTGCTACAAATAGTTTATTGCATCGTAGTATAGATTGAGGTTATTCCGTAGGTTGAGAAACCGGGTTTCTTTCCAAAATTTTAGCATTAATCCTTAAAATAATAGAAGAAACCCGGTTTCTTGGCTAGTGCCGCTGGACTACAATTGTTTATAACACTATTGTATCTGTAGCAAACATTTTTAGATTTGATATTAATTAATAATCCGATAAAAAGACCGGAGGTTTCTAAGTAGTTAATGGCTTGGGCTAAGTGGACATCTTCTAGTTTTTTTTCGTAGGTTGGGTCTCCCGATAGCGAAACCCTTCGGCTACCCTTCGACTACGCGGTCCCTGCACTTCGACTTCGCTCAGTGACCGCGTAGCCGAAGGGCAGGGCAAGCGCTCAGGGCAACGCCCAACAGCACCAAGTTGTGTTGGGTTTCGTTACCTCAACCCAACCTACAATTGCTTATAACACTATTGTATCTGTAGCAAACATTTTCAGATTTGATATTAGTTATATTTTACTTGGGTATTCCGTCAATAATTGTTAATTGTTAATTGTTAATTGTTAATTGTTCATTGTTCATTGTTCATTGTTTATTGTTAATTGTTCATTGTTCATTGTTCATTGCTATAGCTTCTCGTTCTAACAACAGGGTAACAGGACCGTCATTCTCAATACTCACTCCCATCATAGCACCAAATTTTCCAGTTTCTACCCGCAGATTACTTTGGCGTAATTTAGTAATAAAACTATTATAAAGAACTTCAGCGGCTTCAGGTTGAGCAGAACCGCTAAAAGATGGACGACGACCTTTACGACAGTCACCGTAGAGAGTAAATTGACTGACTACAAGCAATTCTCCTTTAATATCTTGGACTGATTTTTGCCAGGGAGTATTATCTTCTTCTCCAGGAAATAACCTCAATTGCAAGCATTTTCGCACCATCCAATCAATTTCTATTTCCGTATCTGTAGGAGCAATTCCCACTAGTAGGTTTAATCCCCTGCCAATTTTACCGATAACTTCTCCATTAACTACAACTTGAGAAGATTTGACTCTTTGGATAACAATGCGCATGTTTGGTTGTTGGTTGTTGGTTGTTGGTTGTTGGTTGTTGGTTGTTAGTTGTTAGTTGTTTGTTGTTGGGGTGTGGTTACAAGTAGTTGTTTGAGGCTGAATATCTATTTATCAATCGTGGGGTAGCCCCCCTTCGGCTCCGCGGTCCCTGCCCTTCGGCAAGTCTGGGCTGCCTACCAATCGCCGGTAAGCCACGACTATTGAGAAAATCAAGATAATTAATTAATCACTATAGCGTTTCTTAGACTCATGAGGTACATCTATGATACTGGTCTATTAACGTGTTTAGTATTGAGTAAGAGCAACCAACCGGTTGGTGTATAACTATCAACTGTCCACTCGACCGAATCTGAAAATTGACAACAAGCTAAAAACCAAGAGGAATAAGGCGAGTATAGTTTCTGGCATTTTTTGCGGAGACATTCGCCAATTGTTAAATTTTGAATTTTGAATTTTGAATTTTGAATTCGACGGAAGGAGCTATCAACTGTCCACTGCTATAGTTATTTCTTGCCTGTTCAATAACTTCAAGTGTTTGCTCCAGCAATCCTTGATTGGAAGCAGCTAATACTTGAGTGGACTTACTTGTTAATTTGTTGCCAGACCAATCCGTAATAACAGCACCAGTACCTTCAATAATGGGGATAATGGCACAAAAATCATAATACTGCATTTCCGATTCCAGGATAACCATTGGCATGGAACTCCAGCCAGAAGCAAGAGAAGCATAGTTATAACAATCTCCCCCAAAGGCAGTGCGCTGGCAAACTTCTTGACATTTTTTTGCTATCTTTTTCTCTTCCTCTGTGATAAACATTAGAGGAGTTGTAGATACCAGACAAGCTTCTTCTAGCTTACTATTGGATTCTCCAGAATATGGATTGACAATTGGTTTGTTATTAAACAAAGTTGTTTGTCCTGGCACTCCAAGCCAAAGTTCTTCAATAATTGGTTGGTTGAGGATTCCTAAAATAGGCTGGTTACTTTCCAGATTAACTAAACCAATGAGGGTTCCAAATATAGGAAGTCCTCTGACAAAAGAGGAGGTTCCATCCATAGGATCGAGAACCCAATATCGACCGTTTTTAGATGGTACGTTTTCTCCTTCCTCTCGAATAATTCCATCTTCCGGTGCTTCTTTTAAAAGAACTTGCACCATAGCATTTTCTGCTTCTCTATCCGCGATTGTAGCAATAGCAGAAACTTCTCCTTCCTTGGTTTCAGTTTCCAGATTAGGCTGCCTAAAGTATTGGCGAATTATTTCTCCAGATACTTGAGCTAATCGCTCTGCTAGATTTATACTGGCTGTTAAATCATTCATTATCTATAGCGTTTTTTTGAATAGCGGGTGTGACCAAGAGTAGTTCAGGACTTACGCAAACAAACCTAGAAACCGGGTTTCTCACCGGGATAAAATGGCAAAACCCAGAGTTTTTGTTCAGAAACCCGGCGAATGCTAAGTCCTGTAGTTGATAGAGTTTTTTAGTAGGGTGGGCATTGCCCACCACACCATCTATCGCTAACCTAAATCAACTTTTCACCGGTGAGGGCGCATGCCTGAGAGGAGTCCAGGTGTGCGCCCACTACAGCAGCTTATTGTTTTACTTTGATGTCTTTAATAGTTGCCAGAAGACGATCTATTTCTGAATCTGTTCCCACGGTAATCCTGACGTAATTGGTAATTCTAGTTTTGTTAAAATAACGAACTAAGACACCTTTATCTTTTAATTGGGCGTACAGTTCCGATGCTGGCATCCATTGGGGAGAAGCTAAGACAAAGTTTCCCTCAGAATCAAAGACAAAACAATCTAACTCTCGCAAAGAAGTAATTAAGCGTTTTCTGGTTTGACGGATTTTAGCCCAGATTTCTTGGAACTTATCTTGAGATTGAAAAGCAGCAGTTGCTAAAGCTTGGGCAAGACGATCTACATTGTAGGAATCTCGAACTTTATTCATCTGCTGGATTAAGGATTTAGAGGCAATACCAAAACCCACTCTCGCACCAGCTAAACTATAAGCTTTGGACATGGTGCGAACGATAATAACATTGTCATATTTTTTGAGTAAATGCAAGCGATCGCAGTCCGAGAAATTGACATAAGCTTCGTCGATTACCACAACTCCTGTAGCCTTAGCACAGGTTTCTTCTAAATATTGGCTATTGATATGTTGACCCACAGGAGGGTTTGGTGAAGCGAAGAAAATCAGCTTGGCTTCCGGACAAACTATAGATTCCTCTAGTTCAAACTTAGCATTTGTGGGAATTCTGATAATAGAAGAACCATGAACCAAGGCCAATGTTTCGTAAAGGGAATAGGTCACATCCAAAAAAGCAATTTTTTCTACCGGTTCAACAAAAGTTCGGATGGCAATATTGAGGATGTCATCGGAACCATTCCCCACAATAATTTGTTCTGATGATACGCCAAAAACTTGAGCCGCAGTTTCTCGCAGCTTAGTACAAACTGGATCGGGATAGAGGTTGACTTTGGCTAATTCATTCTGGATGACATCTAATAGTTCAAAAGGAGGTGCATAGGGATTTTCGTTGGTATTTAGTTTGATGAAGTTATTGGTTTGCGGTTGTTCCCCAGGGACGTATTCTGGAGTCTGGATTACACATTCTCGAGTTAAGACCATTTTTACTTTTTTATTAGATTTACTGGGCAGCGATGGAGTTAAACTGCAAATATCCAATTATACTGTCTTTGCTTCTTTTTTCTCTAGCCAGTAGGGAAAAACTTTCAGCAGTTTGGTTAATATACCTCATTTTTGGAAAAAGCGATAGGGAAAACCAATATCAAGATACCAGGCTTTTCGTAAAAAAATTTAAAACACCGTCTCACTGGTCACTGGTGTGGTCAAAAGTAGTTGTTTCCGGCTGAATATATCTTCTGGGATTAATTATTATATTGCGATCGCTAAGAGCGGCGCTTCGCGATCGCCATGTTGTTTTCCACTACCTAAATAAATCCAATAATTATTTTTACCGATCGCGATCGGGTTATGCTAGGAGTAAAATTTATAAATCTCATTGTTAATGTATTATAGAACGTTGCGGTGCGTTCGCAACGCACCCTACGGGGGAAAAAAGGGAAAAGCCTATAACGACGAACCAAGAACACCAAAATACCAATGTCTACGGAGGCAATATTTATCCAGGGAGTAGGTTGGATTTCGCTTATCGCTCTACCCAACATAAACTTACTGGCTGTTGGGTTTCGTTGCCTCAACCCAACCTACGATCTGACCTTTGCCCGAGAGATACCGTGACATAGGGACAACAACGTAAACTTTTATATGATATTATATTCTTCCATGAAAAAAATTTATAGGGTTTCTTGGTCATGAGGTACATCTATGTATCCGGCCTATGAACGTGTTTAGTATTGAGTTCCAGCAACCGACAGGTTGCTGTATAACTATCAACTGTCCACTGCTATATCTATTTAGGGGATATAGGTCAAAAATTTGTTTCCTAAAATAAAACTCTTAATTGTTAATTGTTCCTTATTCATTGTTATAGGTTGGGAGGAATGAAGAACCTTGATTAACAAAACATTGGTGGATTTATTTGCTGGATCTGGAGGGTTATCTTGTGGCTTAAAAATGGCAGGATTTCAACCTATTTTAGCTAACGAACTGGTTCCAGCTTATGGGAAAACCTATGAGTATAATCATTCTAATACCGATTTGATTATTGGTGACCTTCGTGAAGTTGGTGCAACTAATTTGAGGAAAAGATTAGGTGTTATGAAGGGAGAGGTGGATTTATTGGCTGGGGGTCCACCGTGCCAAGGTTTTTCCATTAATGCTCCCATTCGCTCCTTAGATGATAAGCGCAATTATTTATTTAAAGAATATATCAGAATAGGGAAGGAATTATTGCCGAAAGCAATTCTCATTGAGAATGTTCCTGGGATTATTTCTTTGGGTCAAGGTACTGTAGTAAAACAAATATATCAAGAAATTGAACAATTAGGTTATTCCATCCAACATAAAATCCTCTTTTCCGGGCATTATGGAGTGCCGCAAATGCGTTTTAGGACTATATTTATAGCTTTAAAAGGGGAAGACAAGGTAATTGAATTTCCCCAGCCTGATTATAATGCTAAGGCTATTGCTAATTTTACCGGAGCCAAGGAACTTTGTTTAAAGATTTTGCCATCTTGCGAGGAGAAACTTAAACCTCAAACTTCAGTTTGGGATGCTATTTCCGATTTGCCAGCAATAGAGTCTGGGTCGAAGAATGACAAAATAAAATATGCTTATTCCCAACCTCAGAGTGAATACCAAGCAATGTTGAGAAATGGTAGGGACTATGTCTACAATCATAGTTGTAATAAGCTGGGGAAAATTAATCTCGAGCGTCTAAAACATATTCCCCAAGGTGGTAGTTGGCGAGATATTCCTTTTGAGTTGCTACCTGCAGGATTAAAGCGAGCTAAAAGGAGCGACCACACGAAAAGATATGGAAGACTTCATCCCGATGGACTTTGTTCCACAATTCTTACAAAGTGCGATCCTCATTGGGGTAGTTTTTTTCATCCCACCCAAGATAGAGTTATTTCCGTAAGGGAAGCAGCTCGGATTCAGTCATTCCCAGATGATTATTATTTTACTGGTTCTCTTACTCAGCAATACGAACAAGTAGGGAATGCCGTTCCACCTTTAATGGCTCGGGAAATTGGGAAAACAATAATTAGTCTCTTGGAGCAGGTATGAGGAAGAAAAAAGATTTGGTTGAAGTATTTGGCTATGCTCCTGATGACTTATCAAAAGAGGCTAGGTCGTTGTGGAATATAGGTGGTTGTCCGTTTGTAAATAAGGCTTGTATTAAAATAAACCATGATAGAACTATTACTTACGGCACTTGTTCCGTAACATCCCCTTATGGAGATATAATAATTTGCCCGAACCGTTTATATGAAAATGATTACAGCACCATTAACCGTGTCGCTAAAGATGCTTTTGGCAATATTCCATTTTTATTGTTCGATGAATATATTAAGAAGCGAGGAAATATTGAAGAATGTGTTGTAGCTTTGGGTAAAAACTCTGGTAAAGAAGTGCAGCTGGGTCGTCATTTATCTATGGATTGGGTATTGGCTCGAATTGTTGATACAGAACTAATTGAATATGTGGGAATTGAAATTCAAAGTATCGATATTACTGGCAATTATCGGGATGCTTGGCATGGATATAATAATTTGCCTAATACTAAGGTTTTAGCATGGTCAATTCCATCTTCTAATCATGGTTTGAACTGGGCTAATGTTCATAAGCGTCTTATTCCTCAACTAATACGAAAGGGTATAATTTATTCGCGGTCCAAGCTGGTGAAAAAAGGATTGTATTTTATTCTTCCTGAAATTGTTTTTAATAAATTTGAAGAAGTTCTGGGAAAGGATATTCCCACAGCGAATAATGCTAATCACGAAACTTTGACAGTTTTAACCTATAAATTGGGGGATAATGTACCATCGGGACAACAGCGTAAACTTGTAGCAGTTCGTAAATTGCGTTTTACTCTGGAAGAGTTTTCTAATCGTTTCATATCTGGTCCAAATCTTCCCAGTGGAGAAGAGCTGGATGAAGCGGTTAAAAGAGTAATTGGGGCTGTATAATGTTTTTAGGTTAGCCGAGTTGGCTTATAATGGCTGATGATGATGCCCTATCTCCTGGTTATTGAGAAATTTTATCAATAGTCGCGGCTTAACCTGAAAGTTAGGCAGCCCAGACTTGCCCAGAGGGTCGCCGAAGGGGGGCTACCCCACAATTGACTTTCTACATATTCACACCCAAACAACTACTTTTGACCACACCCGTGTTTAGTATTGAGTAAGAGCAACCAACCGATTACAGTATAACTATCCACTATCCACTATCCACTATCAACTATCAACTATCAACTATCAACTATCCACTATCCACTAAATCCACCGGAGGACCAATGATAGAAATAAGCAAATATTCCCAAACCAATCCACGTTTTCAAGAGATTTTAAACCGGAGTGTAGAAGTTGATACCAAAACTATTGCCACAGTATCGGAAATTATTGAAGATGTGAGAGTAAATGGGGATAAAGCTCTATTTAGCTACATGAGTAAGTTTGATGGAGTAGACTACTCCCAAAAATCACCAAAGTTGACAGCTAGTGAAATTGAAGCAGCAGTTAAATCTACCGAACCCAAGTATTTAGAGGCAGTAAAAAGTGCTTGTGAAAATCTGAAGAAATATCATGAAAAACAAGTTCCCAAAAACTACCATGTGGCCATGGAGGATGGGGCCAAACTAGAACGTCACTATTTCCCTATCGAGTCCATTGGGATTTCCGTTCCAGCAGGGGTAGCCCCCCTAGCATCTTCTCTCTATATGAACCTGATTCCAGCTTTAGTGGCAGGAGTTTCTCGCATCGCAGTAATTAGTGCCCCTCGCTCGGGAACAGTTCAAAAGGAAATTGTCGCTATTGCAGCACATTTTGGCGTGAAAGAAATCTATGGTATTTCTGGGGCTCAAGGAGTAGCCGCTCTTGCCTATGGAACGGAGACAGTACCCCGGGTGGATAAGATAGTAGGACCGGGAAATATTTGGGTATCTACAGCCAAAAAACTTCTTTACGGAACGGTGGGAATTGACTTTTTGGCTGGACCTTCAGAAGTGGTTATCTTTGCCGATGAATCGGTTAATCCGGAACATATTGCGATCGATTTGTTAGCCCAGGCAGAACACGGTACTGGGCTAGAAGCAGCTATTGCTTTTGTTTCTTCTGAAGAGAAGGCACAAGAAATTAAAAGTTGTTTGAACAAAATAGTTGAACGAAATGAGTTAGAAAGTTCCGTGGGGCAATCTCTCAAAACCTACGGCAATATTTTTCTAGTAGATAGTTGGTCAGATGCAGTAGAAGGCTGCGAATTGATAGCGCCGGAACATGTAGAATTAGCTTGTGAAAATGCAGAAGAAATAGCACCTCAATTGAGGAAATACGGGGCCTTATTTATTGGGGAATATACCCCAGAAGCAGTGGGAGATTATTATGCGGGAACTAATCATGTTTTGCCAACCCAAGGAACGGCAAGGTTTTCTTCTGGTTTGACTGTTAATGACTTCATGAGATCTTCTGCTACAGTACGCTACGATCGCGAAATTTTGAAGCAGAATGCAGAGAAAATAGCAGTGTTAGCGGAAGTAGAAAAGATGAAAGCTCATAGACTCTCGGTGTTGATGAGAACTGGTAAGGAGTAGAAATATAGGAGTTGACAGTTGATAGCTCCTGAGGTCGAATTCAAAATTCAAAATTCAAAATTCAAAATTTAATTCGTGGCGAATGTCTCCGCAAAAAATGGCAGAAACTAGAAAAGCCTTATTCCTCTTGGGTTTTAGCTTGTTGTCAATTTCAAGATTCGGTCGAGTGGACAGTGGGTGTGTTCAAAAGTAGTCGAAGAAAGTTTTTTCGTAGGGTGGGCATTGCCCACCACGGCATCTATCGCTGTAGTCAAAAGCAGTTGACCGAATATTATCTCTACAAAACACCTTTAGAACTAGGAATAGCACTAGCACGACGGGGATCTATTTCTACCGCCATACGCATTGCTCTAGCAAATGCCTTAAAAGTTGCTTCAATGATATGATGAGAATTAATCCCATCCAATTGCCTAATATGTAGAGTCATTTTACTATTGTTGGCTACCGCTACGAAGAATTCTCGCACCAGCTGAGTATCGTAACTGCCAACCCGCTGGGTGGGAATCTCCAAACCGTAGCTGAGATGGGGTCGCCCGGAAAAGTCCAGGGATACTTGAACGAGGGCTTCGTCTAAAGGAGCGATGAAATGACCGAAGCGAACGATACCCTTGCGATCGCCCAATGCTTTGGCCAAAGCTTGCCCTAGAGTAATGCCCACATCTTCATTACTGTGGTGGTCGTCAATTTCCAAATCCCCAGTTGCCTTGATATCCAAGTCAATCAGTCCGTGGGAGGAGATTTGGTGGAGCATGTGGTCCAAAAAAGGAATCCCGGTGGCAGCGCTACAATGACCCCCACCATCCAGGTTGAGGGAAACTCGTACATCTGTTTCCTTAGTAGTGCGCTGGATTGAAGCAGTTCGGGTTAGTAAAGACTGCTCTAAGTTTAGAGAGTTGGGGACTTGTAGCTCTTTGGTCTGCATGGTTGTTTGTTGTTTGTTATTTGTTGTTTGTTGTTGGTTGTTTGTTGTTTGATTTGTAGGGTGGGCATTGCCCACCATTCCCATATTTAAACTTATAAGCTATTCCGTGTTAATATAAAGCAAGAGCGTCTTAAAATTTCATGAACAATTCGAGCCAAAAAGAAATTGCCGTGAGCCTTCTGATTTCCGGTAAAGTACAAAGAGTTGGCTATCGTTTCTCCACCCAACTTCAAGCGCGGCAATTAGGTCTTAGGGGTTGGGTGCGTAATCTTGCTGACAGTAGAGTAGAAGCAGTGTTTGAAGGGGACAGCCCCCTAGTGGAACAGATGGTTAAATGGTGTCATCTGGGACCATCTGCGGCAGTGGTGGAGAATGTTCGTGTTGAGGAAATAGAGTCTCAAGCACTGCAAAAATTTGAGATCAGGTCTTCACACCCTTAAAACCGAAGCTTTATGTTAATCTGGCGGTAAAAATGGAGGAAAAAAATTCAATGAATTCTTACACTATCAAGCTCGAGCCTATTGTCCAGTTAGACCAAGATAAATTCTATCAACTTTGTCGGCAAAATCCAGATATCAAATTAGAAAGTAACAATCGAGGAGCAATAATCATCATGTCCCCTACAGGAGGAGAAACAGGTAACCGCAATGCGGAAATTATTGCCGATTTTGGTATTTGGAACCGACAGGCTAAATTAGGTAAAGTATTTGACTCCTCTACTTGTTTCCGATTCCCCAATGGTGCAAATCGTTCTCCAGATGTTTCTTGGATTCAACAAGCAAGATGGGATAAATTAACTATCGACCAAAAGGAAAAATTTCCGCCCATAGTACCAGATTTTGTTCTGGAATTGATGTCTCCCAGCGATAGCTTAAAAGAGATTCGGGAGAAAATGGAAGAATATAGAGACAGTGGAGTGAAACTGGGTTGGTTAATTAATCCCAAAAAACGAACTGTCGAAATTTATAGACCCGGACAAGAAAAAGAAACTAAAAAAAATCCTGGTAGCTTATCCGGGGAAGATATTTTACCAGGTTTTGTTCTGGACTTGGCAGTTATTTGGTAATAATTTTCAAGTTGGTTGTTGGTTGTTGGTTGTTGGTTGTTTGTTGTTTGATTTGTAGGGTGCGGCACTGCCCACCATTTCCACATTTTTACTTATAAGCTACAGACTGAAGAGACTAAAATTATAATTTATCGTAATCTAACGGTTCTCCGTCTGAGTTATTTGACTTGTAGGGTGCGGCACTGCCCACCATTCAAATATCGTTATTAACAAGAAAATACCCAAGAGTATCTTAAAATTTTATGAACAATTCCAGCAAAAAAGAAATTGCCGTGAGCCTTCTGATTTCCGGTAAAGTACAAGGAGTTGGCTATCGCTTCTCCACCCAACTTCAAGCGCGGCAATTAGGTCTTAGGGGTTGGGTGCGTAATCTTGCTGACAGTAGAGTAGAAGCAGTGTTTGAAGGGGACAGCCCCCTAGTGGAACAGATGGTTAAATGGTGTCATCTGGGACCATCTGCGGCAGTGGTGGAGAATGTTCGTGTTGAGGAAATAGAGTCTCAAGCACTGCAAAAATTCGAGATCAGGTCTTCATATCCTTAAAACTGAAGCTTTATGTTAATCTGGAGGGAAAAATGGAGGGAAAAAAATCTCAATGAATTCTTATACTATCAAGCTCGAGCCGATTGTCCAGTTAGACCAAGATAAATTCTATCAACTTTGTCGGCAAAATCCAGATATCAAATTAGAAAGTAATAGTCGAGGAGCAATAATCATCATGTCCCCTACAGGAGGAGAAACAGGTAACCGCAATGCGGATTTAACAGGACAATTTTGGCTCTGGAACCGGCAGAATCAGCTAGGGAAAGTATTTGATTCTTCTACCTGTTTCCGATTCCCCAATGGTGCAAATCGTTCTCCAGATGTTTCTTGGATTCAACAAGCAAGATGGGATAAATTAACTATCGACCAAAAGGAAAAATTTCCGCCCATAGTACCAGATTTTGTTCTGGAATTGATGTCTCCCAGCGATAGCTTAAAAGAGATTCGGGAGAAAATGGAAGAATATAGAGACAGTGGAGTGAAACTGGGTTGGTTAATTAATCCCAAAAAACGAACTGTGGAAGTTTATAGACCCGGACAAGAAAAAGAAACTAAAAAAAATCCTGGTAGTTTATCCGGTGAAGATATCTTACCAGGTTTTGTGTTGGATTTGCAAGTTATTTGGTAATGGTTTTAAAGTTGGTTGTTGGTTGTTGGTTGTTTGTTGTTGGTTGTTTGTTGTTGGTTGTTTGTTGTTGGTTGTTTGTTATTTGTTTCTAGGTTTGTAGGGTGCGGCACTGCCCACCATTCAAACGTCGTTATTAACAAGAAAACTTTCAATTGTCAATTCTCATTATTTATTGTTATACTGAGTAGGGTGCGGCACTGCCCACCACAGCTTCCCTGAGCTATAGTCAAAAGCAGTATCAATAATCTCCTGACGGACTGTAGTTACAGGATTCTGAAAAAACTAGACTCTTCTACCCAACTGGTTTTGACCACACCCCTCCAGATAGCTTATCAGCCCCTGACGGGGGCTCATTATCTCCAAGTCCCGTCAGTCTTTAGTTAAGTTTTATTACAAAAAACCGAATAATTAGGTTTCAAGCCCAAAATTTAGATATCTTTTTTTTGAAAAAATAGATAACTGATGAGGGAACGATGAAAAATAACAACCAGCAAATATTTTCCACCAGTGATTTCATCGTAAAACCTATTATAGTTCAATACATGGTATATTAATGAAATTCGAGAATAAAGCTAGTCTTGCAATTGTAAAACCAGCAGTGTCATAGTACACAGACCTAGTTGATTATGGAAGATTTTTTTGCAGAAGAAATAGGACTGATTTTTGGCAGCAACCATGCCTTGCTATTAGAGATTGGTGGGGGCAAATTGGTGTTTGGCGGTGCGGGGGCAGATATTATTGGTGCAGCCGCTCTGGGTACTGGGTCTAGTTATCGGGTTTACGGCGGTACCGGTGATGACGAGCTAATCGGGAAAGAATGGGACCGCCTTTTTGGGGGAGAAGGAAATGACACCCTGGACGCATCAGCGGGAAGTGGAAACAATCGTCTCTATGGGGGCGAAGGTAATGATGGAATTCTAGGCGGCAGTAATGACCGCCTTTTTGGAGGCATGGGTGACGATACTTTAGATTCTACTAATGGCGAGGAAAACAGACTTTATGGTGGCGAGGGGGATGACTGGCTCTTGGGGGGCAAGAGGGATTATTTGGTTGGAGGTCTTGGGGATGATACTTTATCAGGAATGGGAAATAGCACTCTCCAGGGAGGAGAAGGCCATGACCAATTTTGGATTACCTCAGTCGAACCACCAAACTCCCCCAATTATATTAAAGATTTCCGTTCAGGCGAAGATACTATTGGAATTGATGTAGAGCAAGTAGACAGCTTCTCCGACTTAAATCTGGTCCAAAGGCATTACTGGACTCATATTCGCCTAGGAACAGATACCATAGCCATAGTTTGGGGCAGCGGACTAGATGAAGATGATATCATCTTTGCCCACCATCAGGATGTAACGGCACCGATTCTCGACGCGGAATTGCTCAACGACACAGGTAAAAGTGCAGAGGACGGCGTTACCTCGGATGGTACGGTGGTTGGGAAAGTGACAGATGATGGGGACATTGTCAGTTTGACTGCCCAGTTCCTATGGAATGAAATAGAAATTGAATTGAAAGAAGATGGTAGTTTCAGCTTGAACCACCAAGATTTAGAGCAACTTTATGGCAGTAATTTAGCAGATGGGCGGCGCAGTTTTACCCTATGGGCAAAAGATGCAGCGGGCAATATTAGTGAACAAACAATTTCCTTCGTTCTCGACACCACACCAGCAGATATTTCCCTAGATTTGAAGAATGACACAGGAGCAGACAGCACCGATACCGTTACGACAGATCCTGGCATTATAGTAAACTTGACTGATAGTTCACAGATAGTTTCCATAACCTACGGATTTGGCAGCACCCCAGTAGAAAGTTTTGCGGAGCTAACCGCTTTTGTTCAAGCAGATGGCAGTTTCAGCTTAAACAGGGAACAGCTTGAAGACATTAACCAGGCTAGTTTATCAGATGGCGCTCACAGTTTAACCCTATTAGTAGAAGATGCAGCAGGTAATAATACTCAGGAAACTTTTTCCTTTATTCTAGATAATAC
>JH610996.1 GCA_000252485.1 Prochloron didemni P4-Papua_New_Guinea
CACCTTCCCGAATCTTGAGGGTTTACCTCCAGGAGCTAAGTGTTTGCTGTTCTCCTTCAACCACGATTCCGGATCTTGGGAAGTTGTCGGCACAGGCACAGTCAGACCCGATGGCTTGGCGATTGTCTCCGACCCCGGAACCGGGATCGTTGCGCCGGGATGGCATTTTGTTAATGAAGGAAGTGAATCAGATCCTCCTCCTTGCGATGAAAGTGTTACAGTGGATCCAGTTGCAAGTCATCAAGGATTGACAGACTATTATTTTGCAGATGATGATGATTCATTTACTTTGACTTTTAGCAATACGGCCCAGCGGCCTGCAAGTGGAAATCCTTGTATCAATATCAATCCTCTGATTGTGAAATTGGCTGCAGATGGACCAGTGGCTGAATTTTTAGAAGGACTGGGACGACAGACAACTTTGACACTGATGCCTGGTATAAGAGAAGAAATTACAGTGGAGGTGAAGGATTTGCTACCTAATTTCACAACCTATACTGCGGATCAATTTTATGCAGCTCAGATTCAAGTAGAGGCTTATAAACAAGGAGACCCTAGCAATCTTCTCATTGATGAGAAGATTAATGTAGCTCGCTTTCTATCCGTAGTCGATCCTCTACCACCTTATACTGCTTCTCATTTTGTCAAGACTCTAGCTGATGGTGCGGGGAACTTCGTTCGGAAAAAGGAGTTTGAATATCATCTACCAAGCAATGTTTTCACTACTTTTACTTTACCAACAAGCGATAGTAATGCAGCTTTATTTGACTTGGGACAGTTGGCCAATGGTGTGAATAATAATGGCACAGCTACATGGACATTCGACCCTCCCCGCATATCTGACTCTACTGGCCGAGAAACTTTCAACACCAATGTCAACATATTTATTGATGGAGAATCTTTCTCAGCGAGTCAGAATTTTGCCATCGAAGGTGAGGCTATTGCACCCGCTACTATTGGAGTTAATAAGAGTGGATTTGAGGCTCAATTAAGAAGATATCTGATTACTCCCAATTACTTTAATGGAGATCCTAACTTCATTCAAGCTTCCCAGGCATTTCGCGATGAGTTTAGGACTGTACTGCCACAAAATAATCCCACTGAAGAGCAGCTAAACCAAGCCATATCTGAAGCTGGAACAGCTTTAGTTGCTGCTGTAGCTCTTGACTTGTCAAGTGCAAATGTTGGTGGAACTGGCTTTATCGTTGAACAAGAAAGCGGTGATATAACCATTGAGTGGAAAGACGAAATATTGGTTAATGGTAACAGTGTTTATGGGATTGCTGATTCTATAGATGCAGACAGATTCAATTTGGAGGTGTTTTTGCCTGAACCTCGTTGGCCTAATGCTGCTAAAGAGTACATTTTTTCCCAAAATCTCAATAAGCGAAAAGAAAATTTCGTCAGTGTTGCTTTCGATATTAATACATACTTTACAGGTGGACCAAATGGGACAACAACTTTTGCACAGTTTGTTACCAATGTGGTTAACCATGAAATAGGCCATGCCTTTGGGCTTAACGAATCCTACTACGTCTCTCCTCTGACTGGAGTGTTTGATATCTTTCCTTCAGGGGTAATGTTTTCAGGAGATAGCAACGCAGGAAAACGGAATTTTGCTAACCACGAGCTCCTAACTTTAAGGGCAGCCATTGGACTTGCACCTAATCCCAATACAGGAGAGAACTTAGATGACGCTATTACTCAATACAGAGACAAATTTAATTTGCCCGATAATATATTAGGGATTAGCCCCCGAAGAAATCCATCACCATTATTACGTGTTACAGTGGATTCGGAGTTCGCTCAGTATAGTAGCTCTAGTAATCAAAAGATATTGTCTCTACGAAACAGTAGAATTATTTTTGGAACTGTTCTGGCTGACGGTATGGATGGAGAACAAGTTCTTGTCCCTTTAACTTTAGAAAATGTTGGTGAAGAACCTCTAATTCTTGACACCATTGAATTGATGGAAGGAATCAATGGCATCTCCATTGTAGAGTCCAATCCTGCGGGGAGCATCTTGGACGCAGGGGAAAGCACCACTCTAAATCTGCTGTTCGATCCCGTAGAAATTGGAGATTTTCGGGACACTTTGATTATTAATTCTAACTACTTGCCATACATCATAGATTTAGAGGGGAAGGGAATAACTCCCTATGGAGATATTTCATTGAGCCTTTCAGGAATCGACAAAAACCACAATAACTTCGGAGGTTTAAGGCTAGGGGAAGAACCGAAAACTATCGAAAACTTTGCCACCATTACTAACATAGGTGGGGGACCTCTCTCCATTAGGGATATTCGCATGAATGAATGGGGTGCAGGTCAGTTTACCATCTCCGGACTGCCAGAAGAATTCAACAGCAACAACCCTCTTATCCTTGAGCCTGAAGAGTCCTTCCAGTTGGATCTGCATTTCGATGCCAACATCTTGGGATTGCAACGGGGACAACTGCAAATAGTATCGGACGATCCTGATACGCCCCTGGCGACTCAGTCAGTAGTAGGAACTGGATTGTCCGATACAGATTCTATTTATAATTTAGGGAATATAGGGAACGATTATGTGGTGGTCCAAACCAAAAATTCCGATATCCCCCAGCGCACTATTAGCAATACAGAGGGCTACTACAGATTTATTCTTCCTGCAGAGACTTATTTCAAATTAACCCTCTTTGACCCGGAGACGGGATTGGTATCCTATCATAGTAACACCAGCTCCCCTTCAGGTCAACCAACAAAATTTAACCATCCCTCATACCGACCTAGTCAGTATCCAGACACAGACGGAGACGGCTTGCCCAAGGATATAGAATTTACCATGGGAACCTCGGATAGTAATCCAGATACCGATGGAGACGGCATCGACGACTTCCAGGAAATAAAACTAGGACTGGATCCCCTCGGCGGTCTAGTGGCTACCACAGGCATTATGGCCAGCCTTCCCCTACAAGGCGAAGCTAAAGCAGTAGTAGTAGAAAACCAAACAGCCTACGTAGCCACAGGTACATTCGGACTGACCATAGTAGATATTGGGCAGTTCAACAACCCCATCATCCAAGGTCAACTGGACTTACCAGGAGATGCCACCGATGTAGCAGTGGACTCCGACTTACAGACTGTTGTGGTAGCCACCAATGGGGGGGGACTGCAACTGATAGATATACCTGACCCTATGCTCCCCAGTTTAAGAGCAACTCTGCAGATAGCTGCTAACCAAGTAGAAATCTTGGATGGTATTGCCTATGCCACGGAGGGTAATTCCTTAATAGCCATGGACCTGCTCACCGGGTTCCGACTGCCGAATACTAGCTTACCCGGGGACGGCATAGTAACAGGACTAGCCAGGGAAGGAACCCATCTCTACGGTTATATCAGCGGTTCGGACACCTTCTTCGTCGTCGATATTGCCGACCCAACAGCAATCAAGGTTACCGGACAACTTCATCTGCCCACCTCCAGCTCTAATGTGGGAGTATTTGCCGCTAACTCCCTGGCTTATTTAACCGGGGGCGGTTTGCACACCGTGGATGTTTCTGACCCCAACAACCCCAGCCTCATCAGCGATGCAGACTTGGCGGAGACAGCTCGTAATGTGGCCCTGAACGGTTCTGGCTTGGCTTTAGTAGCTGCAGAAGATCTGGGTTTGTCTGTTTACGATGTTACTGACCCATCTGCAACAGATGCTTTTGTGGCTGGATTTGAG
>JH610997.1 GCA_000252485.1 Prochloron didemni P4-Papua_New_Guinea
ACCTCGTTGTTCGCCTAGCAGTTCGCCTTCCTGCTTACCTCGTTGTTCACCTCGTTGTTCAACTTCCTTTTCCCACTCTAAATAAGCTTGTGAGAGTGCCATATTAAACTCCCTGTTTGTTTGTTCTAGATCTGGATGGATTCGTTCGACGATTTTCCAACTTGATAATAATTGTAATGCGCCGTCCCGCAAGGGATTATCCTGGGGCAAAGCCAGGACTTCTTGGGCGGCCTTGGCTTGGACTCGACCTCTTCCCAGGAGCCGGAACCAGAGAGTTTCCGGTTCCACTGGGAGATGGTGAATGACGATAATCCCAGTATAGAGTCCAGGAGCCAGCCCATAAACTCCTGGGGGCCAGCCTTGTTTAGGTTTAGCATTAAATTCTTCAAGATAGTTTTCGCTAGCTGTGGGAGTGACAACCCACAGTAGCGGTTCGTCGGACTTTGTCAAGGCACGTTTGGTTCTTTTGGCTCGACGGCGCAATTCTTGGAAGTACCAAGTCCGTTTTAACATGCAGATATTGGTTGCTTCTTGCGAAGGAGCGTTACGATAGGTTTCCAAGAGACACCTACGCTCTATCGCCCTCCCGAGCAATCCTAAACTAAGGGGATTACCTTTAGGGTTAGGGTTGGGAGTGACCACTACGTCGATAAACAAAGATTCTCCTGGAACTTCTAGGGATATTTCCACGCGAGCGAAATCCTCTCGAATGAGGTGGTCGTAGAGTTGCTTGGAGAGGGAGTCGAATGGTTGAGTTGACAATTATCTATTAGCTAGGTTTGTTCATAGATATTCTATCACATCGCACGTAGCTGTTTCCCCCTTGGTCCCAAATCATTACAGGGACCAAATTCCTAACTGCTCTTATGAGAGAGATATATTGAAAATTTACGAGTTATTTAACTCAGATTGTAGCTGTTGGATTTGTTCTAAAGAAAGTCCAGTAAACTGAGCTATTTGGGAAATGGGAATGCCACCGCAAAGCATATTCAGGGCTACTTGCTGCTTA
>JH610998.1 GCA_000252485.1 Prochloron didemni P4-Papua_New_Guinea
TGCACTTCGGCTACCCTTCGACTTCGCTCAGGGCGAGCGCTCAGTGGCCGCGAAGTCGAAGGGCAGGGCAAGTCTGGGCTGCCTAGTCTTCAGGGTAAGCCGCGACTATCGAGAATATAAAATTCAACTGTTTTTGACCGCACCCCCTTCATACAGTCCTCTCACTATGCTCAATTTGCTAGCGAATCTTTCTGAGGCATTATCTCGCGTTTCTTTCGTCTTCAGATGGGCCATTACAATGAACAATTAACAATTAACAATGAACAATTAACAATGAACAATTAATATCAAATCTGAAAATGTTTCCTACAGATACAATAGTGAATGATTTCAGCCCAGAAACCCGGTTTCTCCTGTTATTTTAAGGATTAATGTAGAAACTTGGGAATATTCCCGGTTTGGAAACCCACGGGATAATCTCAATCTATACTACGATGCAATAAATTATTTGTAGCAATCATTTTCGTATTTCATATAAGAGGTTGATATGAAATTAGGCTGCTCCGACAGATTCTAGTTTTTTGTACTTTCTCATGGTAATTGGTTGATTGGGGTCTACTTCAATCCAAAGCACAGCGCCACAAGGTAAAGGGTGTTTCGGGCTATAAACCACTCTAGCTTTGGCAGGAATCTCTACTTCATGGCAGAGGCGAGTCTTGGAGCCAATGATGACGGAAATTGGGGGTTCGTTAACGCCGTTGGCTTTGTTAGAGGCGAAAACCTTTCTGTGGATATGAATTCTGGTTTCAGCGGTGCGCCGCCTTTTACCCCAAGTGCCTTTGGGACCACGAGAACCAGGTTTAATTTTGGGCATTCCTTTTATTAAGGGGATCACCCACCGTCGCCCTTGTTTGTAGGCTCCCACAACTCTTCCCTGCTGTAAGAGTTGGCGTAGCCTCACGGCACTGATGTTTAAGAGGAAGGCTGCTTCTGTGGTTCCAATTAGTTCTTCGGTTTGAGTTGCTTGGTTCTGGCTCATGACTATTACTCTATCGCTATAGTTAAAGTCTAAATCAAAAAAACTCCTTTGTCAAGTCTTTTGGGAATTTTTTTTCAATTAATTATTTGGGAGAGTTGGCAGCTGTAGGATGCGGGCACTGAAACGGTGTGAAGCGGGGCGCAAGGCACCGTTTCAGTGTAGTGGCCTATAAGATATTATTCTACATCAAAATTGTTGAGCCTGCCAAAAATCAATCCTATTACCCCTTTTGTCTTTCCTCTTACCTCTGTGTCCTTTGATAGACTGAGGAAAGCCGAAGTCTGTTTCTCTACGGTTATTTAAAACTTTGATTTATGAAGAAGAAGCGCACTTCTTTGTGATCGCCCCTGCATTAGATTAAGATTAATTTGGTTATACTACGAATTAGATGATTCTAGTTGTTGGGCACGATCAAATTGGTCACATAGGGCGATGATGAAATCGTTTCCATGCCGAATAATCAAGTCGTTAGAGCTGCGAATTGCGAGCTTGTCCTTAAGCAATAAAGATTTGGACCGCCGCTCAGCTCAGTCGTTAGTAGGGTCAATCAAGAATAGACGGGTTAAAGTTATGAGTGATAAAATTGAGGGATTGAAGCAGCTTAAACAACTTTTAGATGAGGGTGTTATTTCCTCGGAAGAGTTTAATAAAATGAAACAAGATTTGATAGCTGGCCAATCTGAAAGTTCATTTTCCCCTAAACCCAAAGCTGATAGTAAATCCCACAGGGCATTAATCTACATTGCGAAATCCCGAGCTTGGGCACATTGGTTGTTTTGGCTTGTAACTCCCTTTGGTGGAATAATTAGCTGTGCTAAAACAAGGATATGGATTTTGGGGTGGGTATTTGGCACTGCTATATTTTTCGATATATCAGCAATTGCTTCACTTGGTGAACAAGATGAAGATGCATTTTATGGAGCCAGCCTTTTAAGTACTGTTGCAAATATTGTTGGTGGCGTCATAACCTCTCAAAAAATCACAAATGCTCGAAAGCAGTTAGGAATCGATGATCCTCTAGAAGCGGATCGGATGTTTGTATCAGGGAAATAAATATGATCGAGTGGCTTCTTAGATTGGGTTGAGGCACGAGACCAAGCAAGTAGGGGTTTATATTCCTAACTAGGGTGCTGCACCAGGCGGCTTGGTGATCGCTTAGTTCTAGCCAAAAACTCCTACCCGCCGCTGGACTTGGCCGTTAGGAGTTTCTGGGTTAGCAAAGGTTTTCTGTAGTTTTGGGTGTTTGTCTGCTTCGTTTGAACCCACAAAGAGCCGAATCGATGTGATGCAAATTACTGAAATGCTCGAACTCACTTTACGCACATTAAATTGATGTTTGTTGTATTACATACTAAAAATTGAGTAATTGGAAGCTTTTTTCCGTATTATTCCTCTTCTGTCACTATTATTTAAAATTGCTCAAAAGTAGATTTATCAAGCAATACAAGGCAATAACTAGATATTTTCCTGATTTTTTGCCTCTTGTGAATTTCTATGAAGAAAAAACGCGGTGATCGCTTACTATACAATAGCTTTAGAATCCAGAAATGGCAAAGGTTTTCGGAGAGTGACAGAAGAGGGTTACTCAGATCTTGCACCATCCTCAAAGCTCTATCTATCTCTGGCTCTGGGCTTATAATCTAGGATTTGTCTCACTTTGTGCTATAGCACGAAGTGCGGAATGTGGGATAAAAACGTGGGACTGAAGAAACTTCGTAGAGCGATCAGTTGGATCAGCAATTCCTCAGGTTAGTAGGATAGGCATCTCACCTGTCTGTACTGCTACCAGGACGGTCGAGACGGCCATCCCACCAACCTAGAAATTGCTGAAGTCAGGAAATATTAGCTTGCAGCAATCTGCATATAAGTCCGGGTTGCTGCATCAATGATGTAATTGGTGTCTTTTCCACTCTTGGTGGTGACGAGATTACGATCAATTACAACCTTACCCAGCTCGTCCACCAGGTTATCTGACAAGACAAAGGCACCTGCTGCCCGCACTTCGCCAGACATATCCCCGTTGGCGGCAACTTGGTAGCCATCCAAGGCTTTGACAGCTGGAGTAAAGGCATAGAGACCATGACAGTTAGCGGCAACTACCACGTTGGGATTGGCCAGGGCGCTTTGGAAGAATTGGGTCACCTCGTTGTTGCCAGGGTTAGTGGCATCTGTGGCATAGGTGGCTTGACCCATGGCATTAGAGGCTGGTGCAACTACGATCGAAACCTTCTGGTTGCTAAAATCTGCAAAGTTTTGGATGCTGGTTTTGACCACAAGTCTTTCTATAACTTGGGTGTTGTTGACACTGTCACTGTCAAAGGGTTGCTCTGGTTGCCCCCACATCCGAGTACCAAAGCGCACATCCGCACCATAAGCCTGGAAACGTTCAGCATAGGCTTTAAATTCATCAGCAATGTAGCCGTCACCAACCACGATAACCACTTTAGTACCCGCCAGAGGTTGTTGTTTCTGCAATTCAGCATCCAGTTCTTTGTTCTCAAGAAATCGCTCAACACCCTCCCAGTAAACAATATTTTGAGGACGACCTTCCTTATCTAAGATCAGACCTTGGTTGATCTGGTGGGCTGGCATACTTGGGGTCACACAACGCCGGAACTTGGGTGCTAACGGGGGTGATGTTGTGTTCTTGCCAATACTCTTCCCAGGACTTAGGCTGGAACCAGACGGTAAGCTTAGTTGCTTTTAGGTTGTTGGCACCATCTAAACCCATTTGCTGGAGATTGATGATGGGTTCTTCGGGGTTGGGAACTAATTCATTTCCTTCCATGGGAATCTCAAAGGGAGTACCGTTTACTGCAACCCGGATAACCCGCGCCAGTCCTAAGACCCAAGCATCACCAGCAACGGATACGTACTCATCCACTGTCCCTTCAATCACCCGATGGGCATCAAGATCGAAGGTCAAGCTAAAGGGTTTTTTGGTCAGGTACATCTTGGTCATAAAGTTTTGGAGCAAGGCATACTCAGACTCGTGATACCCTGCAATGTCAATTCCCCCAATATGGTTGTAGCTCTGGGCAATGGGGGAGAATTGATCGTTGATGCGGAAGTGTACGGAGCGATTGACTTGATCCAGGAATTTTTCAGTCCAGACCAGGTTCAGCTTGCGCCAATACTCCAGAATTTTTTCGGCTTTCTGGACATTACCCAAGCGCATATGCCAGCCATATTGCTCCCCAAGGGCGTGGACCACCTGCTCATGTTGCCAGAAATCTCCATGAGGTCTCCAAGACACCTGGAGTTCACCGGGAATCGTAGGCTGACGCTCCACACCATCATGGAGTAAGAAACTGACCGGATCAATTCCCAGGCGCATCATGTCGTCGTTGAGCCTTTCTGCCAGCTGGGCTGCAGATTGGGCCCGCTCCCGATAGTCATCCGCCAACTCGCTATGGCCTGCACGCTCTGCACGATCGCCCTGCGCATTGAAGTAATTGGCAGCCCGGGTCAAGTTCCAGACAATCTTAAAGTTGTGACCGACGATCGCCCGGTTTTCTTGCCAACCGTATCTGGAGTTGTAGACAAAGTTCCCCTCTTCATCCAGATTAAACCGCTCCCGAACTGTGGGATGATCCTCCCCAGGGAATTCCCGGACGATTATCTCAACGGCCTCTTTGAGCATGTCTTCAGCCCGATCGCGCAATTCATTCAGGTCAGCGTCAGCATTGCTTTTTTTATATTTGGGTCCCAGGGCCGCCAAAAGGCTAAAGAGATAGGCCGGAATGTGGTCTCCCACAGAGTTCCAATTAATGGCACCCTTATTCCTGCCCAGGCGCTCTTCACAGGGTTGATGAGTGGTGACATCAATATGGGACCACCAGCCCCGCCGTCCTTTAACTTTGAAGAACTGATCAAAGGCATTTATGGTCCGCACCACATTCACCAGCAAGGTTTTATTGCGGGTGACCAAAAAGGTTTGGGTCAAACCCGCAATGTCGTAAATCTGCTCATAGAGGGGAATATGGTCACGATCACCAACAGGAATACCATCCTTACCTGCAGGCTTAATCAGGGTAACACGTCCGTTTTCATCGCGACTTATACCATGAAGCCAGAGACGAATATTGCTGTCCCCGGTATTGTCCGCCAGCTCACGAATTTGGAACTCAGCTGCAGCTTTGGCCGCATCACGGGCTTGCTTATTATCATTCACCAGGGCAACTGAAGCAGCACCGTAAGTAAAACGGGCCAGGGTTGCTGTCTCAATAATGTCCCCCTTGGGTTCCCCCAGAGAGTTAATGTTGGTTCGCCAGTGTTTGCTAATATCTTCAACGTCAATAACCGAGATGTTATCAAACAAAATGGCTAGACGACTTTCCATCAGCTGATTTAGGTGTTGTGCCCAGTAGCTATGATCTTCCCAACGGTATAGGCCAGGGAGATAGGAGGCAACTGTCATTCGATTCAATTGAAACGTCTGAGTGCCGTCGGCATGGAGATATACCGTTCCTTCAGCCAGAGCCAAGGGGCGATAGTCTGTGTAGGCTGCTCGGCGCGTGACACTTTCAATGCAGTCTCGAAAGAAAACGTTGTTATCAACCTTGGTGGCTATATCATCTGAAGCGGCAAGGGCGGCCATGCTTGGAACATCTCCAGGCCCCAGATTCCGGAGAGAAAAGGGATCTTCGTCTGGACTGGTGACTTTGCGAAAGACAATGGGGGTCTTTTCATCCACAGTCAGGGGAATTTCAACTTCTGCGTCTCCAACGTACAGGATCACTTGCCGGGTTTGTTCGTTATATTCCCCCAGTCGTCCCGTGACCACCATGTATTTGGGTGAGGGCATTCCCTGTTGAATGAATAAGTTGCGAATAATATTTTCGCTAGGATTGGATCCGCTACTGGTGATAGACATAGATTATGTTCCTCGTTTTAGCTTGTTTAGTTTGACTTATTTGTTTTTGAGGTGGGCGAGATCCCACAATTATACATGTTATGCTAAACAATCATCAATATTACCACCATCCTCACCAAACGATCTCAAAAAGACAAGTCTGTTACCCGCATATAATGATTTTCAAGTACAGGTTTAATATAATATGGTCACGATTACTTATTTTTTTGCTTTCATAGCTATATAGCTATAAAACTTTATCAAAGTACTATTGTGTATATTAATACATTTGCCAAAAAGCGATGTGTAAATGTAACTGTTAAGTGAGTATTTGCTTCAGGCGATCGCCTGCTAACAACCAAATAAGAGCTTTGCCAAAACACTTAGGAGCATCCAACTCAACCAAAAGACACCGTTCTCTTTTTAGTTTTTTGGTTAAGATTAGGTTAAAGCTACTTTTTAATAGCCATTTTTTTATTCAAAAGCGATCGCTAGTAATTCGAGGCAAGATGACATGGATAGAAATCTGTATAACTTCTTATACCCCCATGGTCCTTATCACGGTAACTTCCGGTCCCAAGACCTGGTCTTCAATGCCAATCTTCAGGAATTTTCCCAACGGGTTGGCTACATCTGTAACTTCCAAACAGCAGGGAAACTATCCACAGAAGAGGCTTACGAACAAATTGAGTCGCTCTGGAACCAACTGAAGCGCAGCAAAAAAACCTTGGGAATCGGGCAGAGAGACTCAAAGGAATGAAAATTACAGATATAGCGCTACGGGCAATTCAAAATTCAAAATTCAAAATTCAAAATTAGTGGATAGCGTTTGGTGGGCAGTGCCGCACCCTACAGTGGGACAGGCGAATTGCCTGTGAGTTCATCGTTCCACTGCATTTCAAGTCCACCCGGTGGCTGCCATAGCCAAAATCTCTGGTTGAGAAAATTAAATTTATATTTTTTTAACTTTTGTAACTTTCCATGATATGATTGGTCCTGGAAGGTTTCGAGGGACTTCGGTTCGCCGAAGGACTGAGAGCCGAATTAAACCTGAGTCAGCACCCCGCGCTGAAGCAGCTGGGCTTCATGCCCTAAAGCTAAAGCTAGCTGACCAGTCTAAGTTCTCTTTATGGGGACTACGTTTTTCGAGTTATGACACCCACGAATGCGTCGCTAGTTCATGGCTCTGTCGCTTGTTGTTAAACAGCTTTACGAGGGGTAAGGCAGTGCAGCAAACCTAACAAGCTCTTAAAACATTGATCTCCGCGAACTAACCCTAGAAATAGGAGTTTATGGGGGATTTTATTTCCCCCATCCCCTGATGGGGACGGCTGAATTTATTAGCCTCCTCAACTTCATCCGCGAGTTAAAACTTCGCGGCTTCCGTTTGCCCAAGAGGTCCCGTGAATCCATCTAACCAATCTCTCGAATCCACACTGCCAACCAAAGGATCTTCCAGATTGCCCATGGAAGAATATTATCAACTTCAACAAAAATTGTTGTTGATAACTGTCGCCATGAGTGTAGGGATTTTTGCGTTGGTTTGGGGAATTTTATCTCTCAATCTTGCTTTAAATTATTTGCTTGGCGCTGTGGTGGGTGTGGTTTACTTGAGAATGTTAGCTAAGGATGTAGAGCAAATAGGTGTGGAAAACCAGAGTTCTGGTTCTGCCAAAAGGTTGGGGCTTTTTGTAGTCTTAATCCTGGCAGCCAGTCAATGGCAACAATTGTATATTTTGCCTGTATTTCTGGGATTCATGACCTTTAAAGTTACTTTCGTCATCTATACGTTGCTGACTCTAGCTTATGATGGAAAAATCTGAAAGTAACTGCTTTGGACAGTTAAAATTTATTGCTTGATATTCGGGGAAATATCGCTGAATGGAAATTCTCAATAGTTTAAGCGTTTTCAATTCTTTTCCCCTTGCTGAATTAGAAGTAGGTCAGCATTTTTACTGGGAAATTGGCAATTATAGCATTCACGGTCAGGTTTTTCTTACCTCCTGGTTTGTCATTGGCCTTTTAGTATTAGCATCCTTGGCGGCTATTATCAATGTTCAAAAAGTTCCTCGGGGCATGCAGAACATGATGGAGTATGCCCTAGAATTTATTCGGGACTTGGCTAAAAGCCAGTTGGGGGAGAAAGAATACCGTCCCTGGGTGCCTTTTATTGGTACGTTGTTCTTGTTTATCTTCGTGTCTAATTGGTCGGGGGCTTTGCTACCTTGGAAGATCATCAGCCTTCCAGAAGGGGAGCTAGCGGCTCCTACTAATGACATTAATACGACGGTAGCTTTGGCATTGCTTACCTCCATTGCCTACTTTTATGCAGGTTTTAAGAAGAAAGGTTTGGGCTACTTTGCTAAGTACATCGAACCCACTCCAGTTTTATTGCCCATCGCGATTTTAGAAGATTTCACTAAGCCCCTTTCCCTTAGTTTCCGTCTTTTTGGTAATATCCTGGCGGATGAACTGGTGGTAGCGGTATTGGTACTTCTAGTACCTCTGTTTGTACCTTTGCCTGTAATGGCTTTAGGTCTGTTCACAAGTGCGATTCAGGCTCTGGTGTTTGCAACCCTGGCGGGGGCATATATTCATGAGGCATTGGAAGGGCACGGTGATGAAGAACATGAGGAATAAAAAAACCTCGTCAATTGTTGTTGGTTTGTGATAATTTGTTAGGAATAGAAACGAACGGATTCGGAACCAATAACTAACAACTAAACGTTCAATTTTTTGTAGTTTATTTTCTCTAATCAAGGTAGGTAAAATCATCATGGATCAGTTAATTCCCGCTGCTTCTGTTATCGCTGCTGCTCTTGCTGTAGGTTTGGCCGCTATTGGCCCTGGTATCGGTCAAGGTAATGCTTCCGGTCAAGCTGTTGCTGGTATTGCTCGTCAGCCTGAAGCTGAAGGTAAGATTCGCGGTACTCTTCTGTTGACTCTGGCTTTCATGGAATCCCTGACTATTTACGGTTTGGTAGTATCTCTGGTTCTGTTGTTTGCTAATCCCTTTGCTGGCTAAAACAAAAATTAAAGTAGAGACGTGCGACCCGCACGTCTCTAGCTAATAAAAAAGGAGCGATTCGTTCTAATTTTAAGATTCAGATCTGGAAGATAAAATGTTTGATTTCGACCTGACTTTGCCGTTAATGGCATTGCAGTTTCTCCTGTTAGTAGCACTGTTAAATGCTATTTTCTACAAACCATTGACGAAAGTGCTGGAAGATCGGGATGATTACATTCTGAAGAATGAAAAGGAAGCACGGGAACGGTTGGCTAAAGCTGAAGAATTGGCAACAAAATACGAACAGCAATTAGCAGAAGCTCGCAAACAGTCTGTAGAAGTGATTGCCAAAGCTCAGGCTGAAGCGAAGAAAATTGCCGATGCAGAAATTGCTGGGGCTCAACAAGAAGCGATCGCACAACGAGAAAAGGCGACGGAAGAAATAGCTAGTCAAAAGCAAGCAGCAATGCAAGCACTAGAACAACAAGTAGATGCTCTCAGTCGTCAGATTTGGGAAAAACTTGTTGGGCCAGGGTTAATACGTTACTAGTCTAGTAATGAACTATTAACTAAACAATTTTGTTATCAAAAGTAAGCACAATACAAGCGTCTAAATTTAGATTTGAGTAGAGTGTCTGGGGCATTTTAGATTAGGAGATCATGGATACTTTCTTCTTCTTAGCCAAGGAGGCTTACGAGAAAATGGGACAAGGTTTCGGTTTCAATTTTGATATTTTTGAAACTAATCTGATCAACTTGTCCATTTTATGTTTCGTCTTGATTTATTTCGGACGGAAATTGCTAGGAGAAACCCTCAGCGCCCGCAGCGAAAAAATTGCAGCAGCAATCAATGACGCTGAAGCACGCCAGAAGAAGGCGGCTGAAGCACTTGCAGATCAGCAGCAGAAGTTGGCTCAGGCTCAACAAGAGGCAGTCAACATTCGCAAGAAAGCGGAAGAAAATGCTGTGGCAGCGAAAGAGGCGATCGCAGCGAAAACAGCTCAGGATATCGAGCGGTTGAAAGAAACCGCTGCTGCTGACCTCAGTTCTCAACAGGAACGGGCCATCGCCGAACTGAAACAGCGAGCTTGCGCTTTAGCTTTGGAGCGAGTTGAATCTCGTCTTCAGACTCGTCTAAACAAAAATGCGCAGAAAAAATTAATTAACCGCAGCATTGCTCAGTTAGGAGGTAGCTAATGAAAGCAGGAGTAGTCAGCGGTGAAATTGTTGAACCTTACGCACAAGCTTTAATGTCTCTGGCTCAAACCCATAACCTCACGGATGGGTTTGGTGAGCAGATTGGTTCTTTAGTTTCCTTGCTGGAAAATAGCGGAGATCTCAGGGATTTTATTGGCAATCCAGTCATTAAAGACGAGGATAAAAAGGCAGTGCTGCGGCAGATTGTTGGGGATGATGCTAATGCTTATCTGCTCAATTTTTTGCTACTGTTAGTTGATAAAAGACGCATTGTATTTCTCGAAGGAATTTGTCAAAAATACCTAGAACTATTGCGTCAGCTTAAGAAAACAGTTTTGGCGGAAGTTATTTCGGCAACGGAACTAGATAAGTCCCAGCAGGATTCTGTAGCCAAAAAGGTTAAAGCTATGACCAAGGCTCAGGCAGTGGAACTGAAAACAAAAATTGACCCGGATTTAATTGGCGGGGTGATTGTGAAAGTCGGTTCTCAGGTACTGGATGCCAGTATCAGAGGGCAGCTACGGCGCATTAGCATTAGCTTAAATAGTGCGGCCTAGTTATTTGTTGTTTGTTCTTTGTTCTTTGTTGTTTGTTCTTTGTTGTTTGTTTCTGGAGTCTTGTTCCTCTAACCAACACTTCGACTACGCTCAGTGCAGGCAACCAATAACCAACAACCAATAACCAACACTTCGACTACGCTCAGTGCAGGCAACCAATAACCAACAACCAATAACCAACAACCAATAACCAAAATGATTGCAATCAAACCAGACGAAATTAGTAGCATTATTCGCCAGCAAATCGAAGCATACGACCAAAAGGTTCAGGTTTCTAACGTCGGTACGGTTCTTCAAGTAGGAGACGGCATCGCTCGGATTTACGGCCTGGAACAAGCAATGGCTGGGGAGTTGCTGGAATTTGAAGACGGTACTGTAGGTATAGCACTGAATTTAGAAGAAGATAACGTTGGTGCTGTACTGATGGGAGACGGTCGGGAAATTCAAGAGGGCAGCACCGTTAAGGCTACCGGGAAAATTGCCTCTATTCCTGTAGGTGAAGCAGCTATTGGTAGGGTAGTAGATGCTCTGGCTCGTCCTATTGACGGAAAAGGAGATATCAATACCAGCGAGACTCGCCTGTTAGAATCTATGGCTCCGGGAATTATTGCCCGTCGCTCAGTTCACGAACCGATGCAAACCGGGATTACCGCTATTGACGCCATGATTCCTATCGGACGGGGTCAGCGGGAATTAATTATCGGCGATCGCCAAACTGGTAAGACTGCGGTGGCCATCGACACCATTATTAACCAGAAAGGGGAAGACGTAATTTGCGTCTACGTAGCCATCGGTCAGAAGGCTTCCAGTGTAGCTCAGGTTGTAGGTACTCTGGAGGAGAAAGGGGCAATGGACTACACCATTGTGGTGGCTGCTAATGCTAACGACCCAGCCACCCTGCAATATTTGGCTCCTTACACCGGAGCAACTTTAGCTGAGTACTTCATGTACAAAGGCAAAGCTACCCTGGTAATTTACGACGACCTTTCCAAGCAAGCACAAGCATATCGTCAGATGTCCTTGTTGCTCCGTCGTCCCCCGGGACGGGAAGCTTATCCTGGAGATGTATTCTACCTCCACTCCCGTTTATTAGAACGGGCAGCTAAGTTGAGCGACGAGTTGGGTGCTGGCAACATGACTGCTCTGCCCATCATCGAAACTCAGGCTGGTGACGTTTCTGCGTACATTCCCACCAACGTAATTTCCATTACTGACGGTCAGATTTTCCTTTCTTCCGACCTATTTAACGCTGGTTTCCGTCCGGCAATTAATGCGGGTATTTCCGTGTCTCGGGTAGGTTCTGCCGCTCAGACCAAGGCCATGAAGCAGGTTGCTGGTAAGCTGAAGTTGGAATTGGCTCAGTTTGCAGAATTAGAAGCTTTCGCTCAATTTGCCTCCGATTTGGATCAGGCAACTCAGAATCAGTTGTCTCGCGGTCAGCGGTTGCGGGAACTGCTGAAACAGCCTCAGAATTCTCCCCTGTCAGTGCCAGAACAAGTGGCCCTGGTATATTCAGGTCTCAATGGCTATTTAGATGACATTGATTTGGAGAAAATCACTGAGTTTGCCGCAGGACTGCGAGAATACATCGGTACCAGCAAGCCCAAGTTTGGGGAAATTATCTCTACGGAGAAGAAACTGACTGAGGAAGCTGAGAACCTGCTCAAGGAAGCTATTGCAGAGTACAAGCAGAGTTTTGGAGCATAGAGTTGTTTGTAGGGGGGACAGACAGTAAAAACTAACAACTTTACTGCGCCCCCTACCGTTAAATTAGATAACTCACAGACAGAAATATGGCAAATCTAAAAGCGATTAGAGATCGCATTAAGTCGGTTAAGAATACGAAAAAGATTACCGAAGCAATGCGCCTGGTGGCAGCGGCTAAAGTACGTCGCGCCCAGGAACAAGTAACTGCTACTCGCCCCTTTGCTGACAACTTAGCTAAGGTTCTCTACAGCTTGCAAAATCGCCTGCAGTTTGAAGACGTGAACCTGCCTTTGTTGATGCAGCGAGAAGTTAAATGTGTTGGCTTGTTGGTTATTAGTGGCGATCGCGGTCTTTGCGGCGGCTACAACACCAATGTCATCCGTCGTGCGGAACAAAGGGCGAAGGAGTTAAAAGCAGAAGGAATAGATTATAAATTCGTCTTAGTGGGACGGAAAGCTACCCAGTACTTCGAGCGCAGAGACCAACCCATCGATAAGAGCTATATTGGTTTGGAGCAAATTCCTTCTTCCGCAGAAGCGGCGAGTATTGGGGACAAACTGCTGTCTTTGTTCTTATCGGAGACAGTAGACCGAGTGGAGTTAATCTACACTCGATTTGTCTCCTTGATTAGTTCTCGTCCAGTAATACAAACTTTACTCCCCCTCACACCTCAAGGGTTGGAAGTCAAGGACGACGAAATCTTCCACTTAACTACTTCTGGTGGGGACTTCAAGGTTGAAAGGGAGAAAGTTACTTCTGAGGTGAAGAGTTTGCCCCAGGATATGATTTTCGAGCAAGACCCAGTGCAAATTCTGGATGCTCTCTTGCCATTGTATTTGAACAATCAATTGTTGCGAGGGTTACAGGAGTCTGCGGCTAGCGAGTTAGCGGCGCGGATGACTGCCATGAATAATGCTTCTGATAATGCTACCGAATTAATGGGTACTCTGACTTTGTCTTATAACAAAGCGCGACAAGCGTCCATTACTCAGGAACTGCTAGAAGTTGTTGCTGGTGCCAATGCGCTCTAAGGTTTGTAGGGTGGGCATTGCCCACCACATCAGAGCAGTAGCAGCCCAGAGGGCTACCCCACAAAGATATTAGGCAATGTCCCTAACAGCGGGCATAGTTTGCTACTATCGATTGATAATTGCCGGTACAATAATTGCCAAACTAGCAGCTATGATGAGGCTAAATGCCAAATTAACCACCTGTTGGGAGGCTTTCTGGTATATTTCCACCTTGTCATTAGTTCGCAGCATCTCGTTTTTGAGTTCTTCAACGTCTTGAGTAAGGTGTTCGAGTAAAGATTCGATTCGATCTAAGGGGTCTGGATTGAGTTGTGTCATTTTAGATTTAATTTTTGAACTATCTACCTAGTAGTATAACCGCTGCTGGGTAAATTTTTTTCGTGCGATGTTAAAATTTATCACTTTTTTTTAGCAGATCGCTACAGCAGCCAAGCTAAAATAAGCCAGAACGAGAAAGGCGATCGCCAGCTAATGTGAATACTCAGTAGATGTTTCAAATATCAATGATGCAAAAAATGTTAGAGATTGCAGATGAAATAGTTTTCGCCAAGACAGGTAAACACCTGGACGATTTGCAACAGGCGATTATCCGGGGAACTCTTCAAGGCAAACGGTACATTGACATCGCAGCAGAAAACAACTTTGCTGAAAAACACGTCAAAGACGCTGGGAGAAAATTATGGAAAATCTTGTCAGATATTTTGGAAGAAAACATTAGTAAATCGAATCTCAAGGCTACTTTTGAGAAGATTTACACCTATAACAGTCCGGATTCGGATGTGATTCAAGCTAATTTTAATAGTAATTATTTTAATAGTATCAACTTCTGTACAACGCCGTATCCTGACGGTATTATTCGTCGCTCCCAGCATGAACAACAAGTTCAAGCAAGAGAGGATTTAAACGAAGCACCTCGACGAGAAAATATTTACGGACGTATGGATGAATTAGAGGCACTAGAAAAAGAGATTTTGAAAACAGAATCTCCTCTAGTTACTTTATTGGGTGCGGGCGGGATTGGAAAAACTACCCTTGCAGTTAAGTTAGTAGCTGCAATTAAAAGTAAATTTGATTTTATCATTTGGCGCAGTCTCAGCACTTTACCTACCTTAGAAGAAACAATCACAAATATTGTTGATTTTATTTCCCACCCAGAAACTACCGACAGGAACAACTTGGATTTATTAAAACATTATTTACGCAAGTACCGTTGTTTGATAATAATAGATGACGTGCAAACAATTTTCATGGAGGGAAAACTACCGGGAACTTACAAAAGCGGATATGAAAACTACGGCTCTTGGTTTAAAAATTTAGGTGAAGTATCTCATCGTAGTTGTTTGTTATTGTTGAGTAGAGAGGAACCAAGAGAAACGGCTTTATTATCGAATTGCTTTTCTTCAAGATTAAGTGGATTGGGAGTTTGCGCAAGAAAAATACTTAAAGAAAAAGGTTTATCTGGACAAAAGCAATGGGATAGGTTGATTGAGATTTACAAAGGCAATCCGTTATACTTGAAAATAGTAGCGAAAGCTATAGAAGATTTATTTAGTGGTGAAGTAAATGATTTTCTTAACTACTCTCAATCCTTTTTAATTCACGATATCTATCTTATCTTGAAAGAACAGTTGCAACGTCTTTCACCATCCGAAATTAATCTAATCCAATTATTAGCGGAGCAAAATAAAACTGTTTCTTTGACGGAACTAAAAAAAGTAAAATCAGTGGATTTAGTCAGAGATGTTGAATCTTTGAAGAGGCGCTCGCTTCTCGAAACTCAATCTTTGAACGGTGAAATATGGTTTCACTTAGATCCCTTGGTTAAGGAATTTGCAAAAGTCCAAGAAAACGATGTATAACTGCGATTGCCTAACTAGCGATCGCCAGCCGTTTTTTCACTACACGACTCTAGGCAATTAGTTCTATTTAAAACCGAAATCAATCTAACCCGAGTTCACGAAAAGATTAAACCATGAATTGAGTTCGCGAAAAACTCCCTAGTTCACAAACCCGGTTCGCCGTTCGCGGATTACTCGGTTTTTTCTTATCTTGAAATCATATATTATGGTTCTAGGGAAACTAAAAAAATGTACCAGTTCGCGTAGAAACAGTAGAGGGAAACTGCTGTTTAGATGAGGATTTCGCCGTCCCTAACAGCGGGTATAGTTTGCTACTATCGATTGATAATTGCCGGTACAATAATTGCCAAACTGGCAGCTATGATGAGGCTAAATGCCAAATTAATCATCTGTTGGGAGGCTTTCTGGTATATTTCCACCTTGTCATTAGTTCGCAGCATCTCGTTTTTGAGTTCTTCGAGTAAAGATTCGATTCGATCTAAGCGCTCTGGATTGAGTTGTGTCATTTTAGATTTAATTTGTACACTACTACCTAGCACTATAACAGCTGCTGGGTAAATTTTTTTCGTGCGATGTTAAAATTTATCACTTTTTTTTAGCAGATCGCTACAGCAGCCAAGCTAAAATAAGCCAGAACGAGAAAGGCGCGCTGCGAAGCAGATCCCTGCGGGATCGCCTTTGCTGACCTGCAAATTTCGATACAACGCCTAACCAACCTTTAACTAAAGAAAGCATTCAGTAGGGTGCTACGCCGACACCACAGTATCCAGAGTGTGTTCAAAAGTAGTCGAAGAGAGTTTTTTCGTAGGGTGGGCATTGCCCACCACAGCATCTATCACTATTAGGACTTACGCAAATAGCTCTCTTATTCCGGGTTTCTGACCTGGATAAAATGGCTCAAATCAAGATTTTTAGAGAAACCCGGTTTCTGCGTAAGTTCTAACTATAATCAAAAGTTTTTTCGTAGGGTGGGCATTGCCCACCACAACATCTATAGCGCTTCGCACTGGTGTCGTTACATGATACATTTTAATACAACAACACTACAGCTACTGTATCACCTTTGTACAAAGCGAAAGGGGCATTTTTCTGCTCTTCGTCTTAATTGTTCATTGTTAATTGTTCATTGCTCATTGCTATATCACTATAATCAAAAGTAGTCTCCTCAGTCTTCTGACTGACTCCCTACAGTTACAATATTCTGAAAAAACTAGATCTTAAACCCAACTGGTTTTGACCGCACCCCACTATCCATAGTGTCTTACACCAAATTTTGCGTAAGTCCTGAGAGTTTGAGGTTCTCGGTAATTTTCTTAGGGATTTTTTGGGGTCAGCACCCCGCTCTGAAGAGGCGGGGCTTCGTGCCTCCCTCCTAGGATAGCTGACCAGTCTAAGTCCATTAGTGGACTACGTTTTTTGAGTCACGACACCCACGAATGCGTCGCTAGTTCATGGCTCTGTCGCTTGTTGTTAAACAGCTTTACGAGGGGTAAGGCAGTGCAGCAAGCCTAACAAGCTCTTAAAACATTGACGAAGCGAACCAACCCTAGCAATAGGAGTATTCACATTATGCGTGTATTTGTACTAGATAAAAACCGAAAACCACTAGACCCATGTCACCCCGCTAAAGCAAGAAAATTGCTGAAATCAGGAAGGGCTAAAGTGCTTAGAAGATATCCATTTACCATCATCATCAAAGACTTAGAGGTAGAAAATTGCTCCACTCATGACCACCAACTAAAAATAGACCCAGGTGCTAAGACAACAGGACTTGCAATCGTCCAAGGTGATAGAGTTATTTGGGGGGCGGAACTAACCCATAGAGGCTTTCAAATTAAGGAAGCTTTGACATCTAGGAGACAGCTTAGGCGCTCTCGTCGTAACCGTAAAACTCGGTATCGTAAGCCTAGATTTCTTAACAGGACTCGCCCCAAAGGTTGGTTGCCTCCTAGTCTAATGTCGCGGGTTCATAATATTTTGACTTGGGTCAAAAAACTAATTAAATTTTGTCCAGTAACTGGTATTTCCCAAGAGCTAGTGAGGTTTGATACCCAGAAGATGCTAAATCCTGAAATCTCTGGGATTGAATACCAACAAGGGACTTTATATGGCTATGAACTGCGGGAATATCTTTTGGAAAAATGGAATAGAACTTGTGCCTATTGTGGGGCAAATAATACACGATTAGAGATTGAACATATTAAGCCAAAATCAAAGGGAGGTTCAGATAGAGTCTCTAATCTAGCGATTGCTTGTCATAATTGCAATCAAGCTAAAGGAAATCTTGAAATAGAAGAGTTTCTATCAAGTAAACCCAATATTCTCAAGCGTATTCTATCTCAAGCCAAAAAACCATTGGCAGATGCAGCAGCAGTCAATGCAACTCGATGGAAGTTGCACGACGAACTGAAATTAATTGGACTCCCAGTTGAAGTAGGTTCGGGTGGTCTAACTAAATACAATCGTTGCCGCCAAAATCTACCAAAAACCCATTGGCTGGATGCTGCAAATGTCGGCAAAGTTGAGACTTTATATATTGAAGATTATCAGCCCTTATTGATAACAGCTAAAGGGCATGGAACCAGACAAATTTGTAGAACAGACAAGTTTGGGTTCCCGAGGCTTCATTGCTCTCCAAAAAAGATTCACAAAGGTTTCCAGACAGGAGATATTGTAAGAGCTGTTGTGACTAAAGGCAAAAAAATCGGAACTTACATGGGTAGGATAGCAACGAGAAAAACTGGTTCTTTTGATATTACTACTGCAAAAGGCAGGGTTTCAGGAATTAGCTATAAATATTGCCAAGCTATCCATCGCAAAGATGGATATAGTTATCAATTTTACGGCGGATAAATCCGCCGAGTCAACTTCATCCGCTCCCCCCCTTTGGTCCCCCACACTGGGGGGGAAACAGGGGGGGCGGTTTCCGTTTTCCCGAGAAATGTCATGATTCGATTTATCGATCTGTTTGCTGGTATAGGGGGCATACGTCTTGGCTTAGAGCAAGCGTGTCAGGAGTTAGGAATTGATTGCCGCTGTGTATTAAGTTCAGAAATTGATTCTAAGGCTTGTGAAACATATAATTTAAATTTCGGGGAGACTCCCCAAGGAGATATTACCAAAATCAAGCAAATTCCAGACTTTGAATTTCTCCTAGCCGGATTTCCCTGTCAGCCTTTTTCATACGCTGGGAAACAACAAGGCTTTGGGGACACTCGTGGAACATTATTCTTTGAAGTCGAGAGAATTATCAAAGAGCATCAGCCAACTGGTTTCTTGCTAGAAAATGTACGAGGTTTAACGAGTCACGATGGAGGGAGAACTTTAAAAACAATTCTCCACGCCTTATCTGAATTAGGCTATGGGGTAAGCTATTTACTATTAAATAGCAGCAATTTTGACATTCCTCAGAATCGTGTCAGAATTTATATTCTTGGCTTAAAAGAGCAGACTCCGCAATTAACCCTACAATCGGATAAGGGAGCTATAGATTCACACGCCTTCAAAAAAGCAGGAATTCAGGGGGATTTATTTCATAATTTTCTCTCGTTTAAGACAGTAAAAGATATCTTAGAAAAAGAGGTCGATCATCAATATCTTTGCTCGCAAAAATTTACGCAAATGCTGACCAAAGCGGTAGGAAATAATTTAAACAAATTGCATGGGGTTAGGCTTATTGATTTCAGAGGAGGAAATTCTATTCACTCCTGGGATTTAGGGATTAAAGGTGAGTGCGATCGAGTGGAAAGAAATTTCATGAATTTACTTATTGCTAATCGAAGAAAAAAAATATTTGGCACACATCAAGATGGAAAAAGTCTAACGTTAGAACAAATAAAAACTTTCTACTTTAACCCTGATTTAGTAGAAGTTATTGGCAGTCTTCTCGCCAAGGGATACCTCAAGGAAGAAAATGGTAAATATGGTCCCGTTTGTGGGAATATGTCATTTGAAGTTTTCAAATTTCTCGATCCTGAAAGCATCTCCATCACACTAACAAGTGCCGATGCCCATAGACTTGGGGTTGTGGTAAATAACCAGCCTAGAAGAATAACCCCCAGAGAATGTGCAAGATTGCAAGGATTTCCCAACTGGTATCAACTACATCCAGATGAATATGCTGCTTATAGACAATTGGGAAATGCTGTTACTGTCCCTGTAATTAAAACAGTCATGTTAGATTATTTAAGTAATAATTTTAGTTTCTTTTCTAAAGAGACCACAAATTTCGGTACAACCCCTAACCAACCTCTAACAAAGAAAGTATTTAGTTAAATTTAATATCAAATCCGAAAATGTTTGCTAAAAATATAATAGTATTACAAATAATTGTAGGTTGGGTTAAGCGATAGCTAAATCCAACACTAACTTGATGCTTTGTTGGGCGTTGCCCTGCCCTTCGACGACCCTCAGGGACCGCGTAGCCGAAGGGTTTCGTGACCTCAACCCAACCTACGATTTATAAACTTAAGAATTAAATAACCACAGAGACGCAGAGGACACAGAGAGAGAAGAGAAATAGAGATAAAACGTTTGCAAATAGTTCACCGCGAAGCGCTATACTTATTTTAATCACATTGGCTTATATCCCTCTTTTGCCAGTTTCGTAGTATTCGCAAATAATAAATCATCTACTAGGCCGTTATAAATTGTTAAACTCTTAATTGTTTATTGTTCATTGAAAAATTGTTAATTGAAAAATGGGATTTGTCATCAGTACAGTAAATATGAAAGGGGGAGTGGGCAAAACAACACTCACCGTCAACCTGGCAAGTTGTTTGGCCAAAAATCACGGCAAAAGAGTCCTAGTTCTAGACCTAGACTCGCAAATTAGTGCTACTCTAAGTTTAATGTCTCCCCACGAATTCGCGAAAGTGAGGAAAGGACAATACACTTTAAGTTATCTGATTAACGCTTTAATTAAACCAAATATTACAGAAACCCTCAAACTAGAAGAATTTATTTGTCAGGATGTTGCTGAAGTGAAAGGAATGGACCTATTACCTGGAGACTTGGAACTATACGACGACTATTTAATCTCCCAAACGCTTCACGAACAGGCCATGTTATCGAGAAAAAGCGATTTTAACGCTGTGTGGCAGCAATTTGAACAGGGATTAATTCGCACCATTTTATCCCCATTGCGCTCTGAGTACGATTTTATCATTATGGATTGCGCTCCCGGCTACAACTTATTAACTCGTAGCGGCATTGCGGCCAGTGATTTTTACTTATTGCCCGCTCGTCCGGAACCATTATCTATTGTGGGGATTCAATTACTACAAAGACGCATTGCTCAACTGAAAGCAAGCCATGCAGATACAGAAACAGCTAAACTGAAATTATTAGGCATAGTTTTCATTCTTTCCGGTGGCCTTCTTTTCAATCGTTATTACAACCAAGTAATGAAGCGAGTGACGGAAGATTTTCCCCCGGACATGCTTTTTATAAATTCCATTCCTATGGATGTTAATGTTGCTAAAGCGGTAGATATTTTTAAACCAGTAGTACTGTCTAAACCTAATTCATCTGGGGCAAAAGCTTTTTGCCAGTTGGCTCAAGAATTACTGGCTAAACTATATAGCAATGAGCAATGAACAATAAACAATGAACAATTAAGAGGTTGATAAAAAAATGTGTCTTTCGCTTTATATAAAGGTGATGCAGCCGATGCAGCACCTTTATATAAAAAATGTAGTTATAAATAATTGTAGGTTGGGTTGAGCGATAGCGAAACCCAACACAACAACCCTTGCTGTTGGGTTTCGTTACCTCAACCCAACCTACGAGTTATAAACTATTATATCAGAGCAACCGCAGGTTGCAGTATAACTATCAACTGTCCACTATCAACTGTCAACTATTAACGACTCAGTCCATAAGCCCAGTGCATGAAATAAGCTGATATTGATAGAAGGATAGCGATCGCCAACCATCCCCACACCGATATTTTCTTGGATTTACCAATTAAACAACAACAACTTAAAGGTATTAAAACTCCCATCTCAATTCCCAGGTTGTAGTAAAAATAATAGTTAGTTAAACTGACCTTACCAGCGCTGGGGAGCAGACCGAAAGGAAGTTTAAAGACATGGTTACTGATAGGCCAAAAGATGGGTAAAACGGTCACTCCAACCAATAAATCCAATGTAATATGGGAAAAACTGGCCAAAATAAGCTGCAAACTGGAGTGTAAAAGTAATTTCCTATTTGCTCCAGTAAGTCTCAGATAGATTAGGGTCAAAATTGGTAGGAGAGAGGAGAAAAAGAGGGAATGAGTAATTCGCAGACCCTGATTTGAACTGGGATGAAGAAAAGGCACTAGGTAATCGAAGTCTGGGGCAATGGCAACTACTATAGCAATGAGCAATGAACAATTAACAATGAACAATTAAGAAGTTGATAAGAAAAATGCGCATGCACGCTTTATACAAAGGTGATCCAGCCGATGCAGTACCTTTGTATAAAGAATGTAGCATGTAAAGACACCAGCGCGAAGCGCTATATTAACCAACCTATCCACAACAATCTAGTGCGCCAGTCTGCAGCAAATTTAGGGGTGGGATTCGTGACACCCACTGTCGGGTGCGGTCAAAAACAGTTGAATTCTAAGTCGCGGCTTACCCTGAAGACTAGGCAGCCCAGAGGGCTACCCCACAATTAACTTTCTACATATTCAACCTCAAACAACTACTTTTGACCACACCCCCCACTGTCCAGCCCATCAAGGTATGGCCTATAAATGAAGACATCTTTTCAAGAAGATTGTGAAATTTAAGAGAATAGATTTCAGCACAGAAACCGGGTTTCTATTATTGCTTTACTATTAATACCGAAATTTTCCCAGAAACCCGGTTTCTCATCCACGGGGTGCGCCTATCAGTTTCCTGTTAAAAAGATCTTTTCCCTTGGTTGCCATTATTTAGATCCCGATAAATTCTGTTTCTAACTCATGGTCTTGGGTTAATACACCAACTATTTTATTTTGCTTGCGAGCCTCATGAACTTCTTCAGTAAGAGCCAAAGCCCTTCTTAAAACGTCGCTTTTCGTACTGCCAAGGTCATGGGCGATCGCCTCTAAACGAGCGTCCAGTTCTATAGGGATTTCCAGACTGAGTCTGACAACATCTCTTGCTAGTTTTTTCGTCATTGGTCAAGTGCCTCTATTTGTATTTAGTTGAGTTTTTTTAGACTATTCATCATTCCCGTAGATTGAGAACATGGCTATATAGCCACACCTTTTCCCACAATTAATTTATAACTCCTAATTTAGCTAATTGTCAAGGGGGTTGAGGTTGTAGGAATTTTAGAGAAACTTGTTTTGGTGGGCAGTGCCGCACCCTACATTCTCTCTCTTCCCTCTGTGTCCTCTGTGTCCTCTGCGGTTTAATTAAAAATACTTATTCAAGATAAGATTAGAGGAAGCGTGCTAGGATTGGTATCAGTGGTGGATTGCTAATTTTACTGAGTGAAATTTAGTCTAGCGATCGCTAATTATTAATTAAACTAAAAGACTGTGAAAGCCTACACTGCAATTATTGAAAAATGCCCGGATACAAACTTGTATATTGGCTACGTTCCTGGATTTCCTGGCGCTCATACTCAAGCTGAAACCCTAGATGAGCTAAATAGCAACCTCAAGGAAGTGATTGAGATGTTGCTAGAAGATGGAGAACCAGTTTATTTTTCGTAGAAACCCAACACCATGGGTTGTTTTTCTAGAAAATTATTGTATACTGTAACTAACAGCTAAATTACAAAGCAATGACTATTCTCATTAACAATCCTGAAACTGACAACAAAGATTCTCTCGAACAACTAGTACTTAATACTGCTTCCACCCAGTCTCCTTGGTGGCTAAAAGTAGCAGGAAGCATGGAGACAGATCCTACTTTTGATGAAGCAGTTAGATTAGGCCAAGAATGGAGAAAATCCCAACAATAGATGGGTTGTTCTTTCTAGAAAATTACTGTATTCTTTGAATTAACAGCAAAATCCCAGACCAATGAGTATTATTATTAACAATCCTGAAACTGAGAAACTGATTTCGGAACTAACCCTTCTTACTGGAGAAACAGTAGACGAACTTCTCATCAAGGTTTTAAATGATTTCAAAAAACAAAAAAGAAAAACCAAACGTCCCAATAAAGATAGATTGCTGGAAATAGCTAAACACTGTGCTTCTTTGTCTGTTTATGAGAATGGGACTCCCGATGAAATTATGGACTATATAGAATCTGCTATATAAAAAAATTTCTTACGGTGGGCGATGCCCACCCTACATTCTCTCTCTTCTCTTCCCTCTGTGTCCTCTGTGTCTCTGTGGTTTAATTAAAATCCAATCTGAAAATGGTTGCTACAAATAGTTGATTATATTGTAGGTTGGGTTGAGGTCACGAAACCCTTCGACTTCGCGGTCCCTGAGCGCTTGCCCTGAGCGTAGTCGAAGGGTAGCCGAAGGGCAGGGCAGGCCCAACAAGCCAAAAGATTGGGTGTTGGGTTTCGCTATCGCTCAACCCAACCTACAAATTCTATCCACTATCAACTATCCACTATCAACTATCCACTATCCACTATCCACTATCAACTGTCAACTGCGCAATAATCTTTCCATTGTCTTCAAGGGAATACGCCAAAAGTATTGACGTTGAAATTGCTCTTCTTCTAATGCTTCGAGAAAAAGAATAATACTTTCTTGCCCATTCTTGAACCTATCTTCTGTCCAACTCAATTGGATTAATTCTTCTGTTTCCTGCCAATCAAAACCCACGGCAGTTAAGGCTGCTAAACCTAAATCCAAAGCGCGATCGCTCGCCCCCAGCTTCCCTTTCAACTGCTCTCTAGTTACCCTTTTCCCAGTCCTACTGAGATATTTAGCAATCCCTACTAACTGTTGCCAAGTTGCTGCGGAAGACTTGGACTGGGGAGGTGAATAAGTAAGAGCCAGTTTTGCTCCAGCGGCACAAGCCTTGTCATAACCCAACTGCACTTCTTGCCAACTTCGAGGACATTCTGCTAAAGCAATAAATTCTTCTTTGCCAGACTCGTTACTAGACCGGTTCTTAGACCAATCTTCTCCTTTCCGCGGACGACAATCGAGAATTAATTCTTGAGAGGAAATATTCCCATCTCTGAGACTCCCAGCAATACTTTCATTCCTCTCTCTCACCGCAATTAACCGCACTTCATAACGCTTTCTATAAGCATTAAAATCTAATTCCACAATGGCATCGCATCTAGTTTGTTGAGGCAGTTCTTCCTTATAATGTCCCCACCAAACACCGGGAAAACTCTCTTGTGCCCCCTCATCCCAAATTTGAAAAGTAGTTTTGATATATCTTACCTGTTTCCCTTTTAAGTCTTTAGCATTTTTATTCCAAACTCCGTCAAACCAACAGTTTTCAATCAATAACTGAGGCACGGGATTGCCCATGCCATAAGGCTCTAATAATTTTAATTCTCGAAACAAGGCTTGGGATAATTCCGAGACAGTTACAGTTAAATCCGCTTTAACTATGGGTCTCATGGTACTCAAATCCGCAATTTGCTGTCGCAACTGTCTATCTATTCCTTCTCGAAATAAGGCCAGATTCTCTACTGGCAAACTCAAACCTGCGGCAAAAGGATGTCCCCCGAAACGATGCAATAAATTTGCTTGGGATAAAACTAATTGATATAAATCCAGATTATTAACGGAACGGGCCGAACCTCTAGCTAACTGTTTCTGGGTTGTATCCTGTGTATCCTGGCCTGAACTAGAATTTTCTTCGGCCCCAGTAGTCAATAAAATCGTCGGTCTTCCCCATTGTTGGGCAATTTCTCCGGCTACCAATCCCAAGACTCCCACTTCCCATTGAGGGTCGTCTAAGACAATAACTCCAGTGGTAGATAAATCCATTTGGGCCAGCTTTTTTTTCGCCGACTCCACAACATCTTTTTGCAAAGACTTGCGCCGAGTATTGGCTAATTCCGCACTGTTGGCTAATTGTTCGCATTCCTTTTTATTTCTACTGGTAAGTAACCGAACGCAGAAACTAGCATCTCCGTGAATCCGACTCACAGCATTGATTCTCGGACCCAGACCGAAAGAAATATCCATGGGGCGATCGCCTGTTCTTTGACACAATTGCAATAAACAAGCCACTCCTGGACGCTTAGTTTGCTGCAACCTTTTAATTCCTTGGTGGGCTAAATAGCGACAGTCCCCAGTCAAACTAACTAAATCCGCCACCAAACCAATAGCCACCAAATCCAACAAATCTTCCACAGGTTGTTGGGGAATTTGGGGAAAACTTGAATATAAAGCTTCAATTAACTTATAAGCTACTGCCACCCCAGAAAGGTGAAACAAAGGATGAGTTTCGTGAAAATAGCGAGGATTAATTATAGAAACCACCTCTGGTCTTTCGGGAGGCAAACTGTGGTGGTCGGTAATAATAAGATCTAGACCCAATCCCTGGGCGTAATCAATTTCCCACAGATTGGTACTGCCAGTATCGCAAGTAACAATTAGCTTAATTCCCGATGCAGCTAGCTGATCAATTCCCAGCTGATTTAAACCGTGGGATTCCTTGAAGCGATTGGGAATGTAATAAGTTAATTGTTCTTCCTGGGGAAAAAACTGTCCCAGACCCTCCCAGAGGACGCTAGTAGCCGTAATTCCATCTGCATCAAAGTCCCCCCAAATAGCCACCTTTTCTCCAGCTTCCCGAGCCGATGCCAAGCGGTTCACGGCCCATTTCATCTCCTGGCCAAAGGCAACAGGACTGGTAGGTTTATAGGCATCTGGGTTGAGAAAAATAGTTAATTGTTCCCGAGTTCTAATGTCTCTTTGCCACAATAATTGAGCCAGATAACGGCCATCTGTTGCTGGGGTACAAGTACCAACAGCTTCCAAGAACCATGGGGGTAGATTTAAAGTGGGCTTTATTTGCCATTGGGAGGTTGAAAGGGCGGACATGAGCAATAAACTAGTTGATAGTTGATAGTTGACAGTTGACAGTTGTAGGGTGGGCATCGCCCACCATCGCTGTTTCTTAAAAAGCTAACAATTTAATTAATAACATTGATGTTTTCTTCTTGCCCTGCAAGGTAACGAGTCAAAATTATATACAAATAATTTTACACGACTACTTAGTAACGGCTAAGTTTAGTGTCATTGTTAGAATTCTTAAAAATGTGGAATCTGAGCCAAGAAACCGGGTTTCTGCTATGATTTTAGGGATGAATACCGAAATTTTTGGAAGAAACCCGGTTTCTAACCCCAAACAATTACCTAAATCTATCTAACCATTTTAGCAACTGTAGGTTGGGTTGAGTTGACAGTTGTAGTTGTAGGGCGCGGCACTGCCCACCATCGCTGTTTCTTGAAAAGGTAAAAGTTAAATTAATAACATGGATGTTTTCTTATTTACCTTCCTTCTATAACAAGCCTAGAAACCGGGTTTCTCGTCAGGACAAAATGTCAGCTCGTCTTTTGGATTGCGTACAATTGGAGAACGTTCATCAAAATATAGAGTAACATGGCGAACTTTACCACGCTTTTTGTCTACACGGACTTCAACCCCTCACTTTTTACCTATACGCTTCACTCGTTTAATGAATTCATTCTCTCTCATACCAATAGTCTAAACTAAAGCTACAATAGCATAACAATGGAATAAAATTTATAAAAACCGAAAATGAAATGAGCTATTGTTTCAATCCCAACTGTCTTTACCAGAACCCTGACGGGAGCAACTTTTGTCAGCGCTGCGGATCTCAATTACTCCTAACAGAACGTTACCGCGCTGTGGAGTTGATTGGGCAAGGTGGTTTCGGTCGAACTTTTAAGGCGATCGACCAAAATAGGCTCAACACCACCTGCGTCATCAAGCAGTTTTTGCCTTTACCACAAGGTAGCCAAGCACTCCAGAAGGCAACAGAAATGTTTCAACAAGAAGCAGTTCTTTTGAGAGATTTGGGGAAGCATGCTCAAATTCCAGATTTGTTAGCCTTTTTTGAAGAGGAAGGACGACTTTATCTGATTCAAGAATTTGTTGATGGTCAAGATTTGCGCAAGGAACTGACTCTCAGGGGAATATTCTCGGAAGAACAAGTGCGACAAGTGCTGAAGAGTTTGCTGCCAGTACTTCTCAAATTTGTGTTTACCCAAAGTTTTAAAAAATATGTCGGCTAAAGATCGTTTTCACGAAGCTGTTAAAATAGGACTAATTAAAGATGGATGGACTATAACTCACGATCCCCTATCCCTGGATTTTGATAATACTCGAGTTCAAATAGATTTAGCGGGAGAAAAACTGATTGCCGCAGAGCTAGGATCTGAAAAAATTGCTGTTGAGGTGAAGAGTTTTCTCGCTGCTTCTACCATTTATGAATTTCATTTAGCAGTTGGGCAATGTTTTAGCTATAGAATTGCATTGCGAGCGCAAGAAGCAGAACGTAAATTATATCTAGCAGTACCTATTTATATCTACGATAATTTTTTTCGTCGCCCGTTCGCACAACAAACCATTGAAGAATCGCAAATGAATATATTAGTCTACGATCCTAATGAGGAGGTTATATTGCAGTGGATAAGTTAACTCAATATCGTTGTTGGATTAAGGAAATCTTGGAAAAGCACAGTCTAGTTAAGCCAGCGGGAAATATAGAAGTTTATAAATTCTTCGATCCTCAGCAAGATCATTATCAAGTTTTTCATGCCGGATGGAATAAATATCACCGTATTTTTGGCCCTCTGATTCACATTGATATTATTGACAGTAAAGTGGTAATTCAGTATGATGGAACGGAGGTTGGCGTTGCTAATGAGTTAGTAGAATTGGGAATACCGAAGCAGGATATTGTCTTAGGGTATCATGCCCCATTTATGCGTCAATATGATGGATTTGGTGTGGGATGAACCAACAACAAACTATAGCAGTTGACAGTTGATAGTTGACAGTTGATAGTTAATACAATAACCGGTTGGTTGCTAATCCGTGTAGCAATCGTTCTAATATTGCTATATAGGGCTTCGCGCTCGTCTATTTACAGATTTTTCTGAGACTCCAAATGTATCAAAGGCTTCAAAATTTAATTGTAACAATACCTTAAGAAGCGCTATATGATTGAATGAATACTATGATTGAAAACAGCAGCCAACATTTATAAACAACAAACCACCAACGACAAACAACAAACAACAAACTATGATATCATGAATACTATGATTGAAAACAGCAGCCAAAATTCATCAACAACAAACCACCAACGACAAACAACAAACAACAAACTATGATATCATGAATACTATGATTGAAAACAGCAGCCAAAATTCATCAACAACAAACAACAAACAACAAACAACAAACAACCATGTCTAGTTTAACTATTCAAGATTTAGATAAATTGCAAACAACTCATCCCGAGTTACCGATGGAGTTAGTAAGAGGAGAAATTATTGTAATGAGTCCTTCCGGATTAGAATCGGATGAAGTAGCGGCAGAAATTGTGGCTCAATTGCGCAATTGGGTGAGACCTCGTAAACTAGGTAGAGTAATAGCTTCTAGTGGAGGTTTTCGCTTACCAAATGCTGATGGAGATGTTCGCGCACCAGATGCTTCTTTTATCCTGGCAGAAAAATTACCTCGCCCTACAGAAGAATATGCTAGTTTAGTCCCAGATTTAATGTTTGAAGTTAAATCTAAGAACGACAGTTTAAAGAAACTGCGTCAGAAGATAGAAGAATTTATCCAGTTGGGAACTCAAGTTGGAGTATTGGTAGATCCGAGAACTCTAACAATGGAAGTTTATCGTCCTAATGGAGAGAAAATTGTATTGGGGAATGAAGATGTTCTGGAAGTCCCGGAGTTGCTTCCGGGGTGGCAATTATTTGTTGCTGATGTGTGGGCTCCAGAATTTGAATAGGATGGATTTATAGCAATGAGCAATGAACAATTAACAATGAACAATTAAGAGGTTGATAAGAAAAATGCGCCTTTCGCTTTATACAAAGGTGATACAGCTAATGTAGTATTTCTATATAGAAGTGTATTATATAAAGACACCAGCGCGAAGCGCTATAATTTAGAAATATTTGATTGAGAAAAAACAATGTTATATTATCGGTATCTTGAAATGTTAGATTAATCAGCAAAAGCGATCGCTTCCTAATGCGTGGAAGAATTTTCTTTATCCCACATCCATAGTTCGTACTAAAGGCTGGGGTTAGAAACCGGGTTTCTTTGACAAATTTAATTATGAGTAACGAATATAATAGTAGAAACCCGGTTTCTTGGCTACAATTTATTCAATTCTCTCTTAGCTAAGACTATCTTCATTACGATGGTTTCGATTCAGTAGATAAATGAGTATTGCAGCAATAGTAATTGCGATCGCATATTAGATAACGGATTTAGATAAACTCTGAAATGGTACTTAAACACAAGGCATTTGTATTTGACTACTCCAGTTTCCAAGATGAGCTAATGGATATTTTGGTTAGCTCGTTAAAAACAGAAACAACAGATAGGCTCAAGCAGTTCATTTTAGAGAATCTTTCCTCAACAATTTAGAGATTATCAAAACTTTAGCCATGAACCACCAGCAAAGGTGAGTTCTAAGTTTTAGTGCCCACTCTCACAACTTCACCACTTTCGGCAGACTGACGAGCAGCATCGGCAACTTTGAGAGCATAGAAACTATCATGAGGAGAAACATAGAGAGGTTTTCCCTCAAGCAAACAATCTAAAACCATCTTGGTATCTTGATGGAATAACCCCTTTCTACTACCAACTTCCAAAGGTATTTTTTCCTCTCCTCGCACCAACATCCCCTCATCCCCCTGGAAAATCAAACTGCCTTTATCTCCATGCAGCTCAAAAGTTCGCTCTCGATGCCAAAAAGTTTCTCCTTTTCCATAGGTAATTTCCCCTATAACTCCATTGCCGAACCGCAACTGAGCGTGACAGAAACAGGCGCGATAATAATCGGTTTCTGGAATATCCCAATAACGAGACTGACAGTTAACAGAAACTACAGCACCGAATAAATCTGTAAACCGATGAATGCGAGACAGGGCTCCAGTGAGAGGAAAACCGTATAAAGAGCGATGGTAAGTCCAACGACGGGGTGCGGGATGTTGGGGATTAACTGTAATGTAGCGAGCGAAGAAAACATTGCCAATCTCTGGTAAAAATTGACCAATGGCTCGATGCAGTCCCCCCAGGAGTTCGATATGTTCCACATGTAGGAGCAGATTGGACTTTTCGGCTAAAGCAATCAGCTCTTCAGCTTCTGTGGGGTCCAGAGCGAGAGGATACTCCACAATAACGTGCTTACCAGCTTCTAAGGCTCCACGGGCGATCGCCCCATGATTTTTGTTAATGGTGCAAACGATTAATAAATCTATTTGGGGGGACTGAACCAACTGAGTCCAGTCTTCAAAAGAAGAGATGGAATAGGTCTGGCAGAATCCTGCTGTTTTTTCCACCGTATTGCCGGTGACGGCGAATAACTCAGCTCGAGGGTCAGATTGCAAAGCTTTGGCCCTGGAGGAGGCTGCATAGCCAGTGCCAACTAAACCCACCTTCAAAGGCAAGGAACCTGCCCAATTAATACCATTACCTTTTATGCTATCCATTTTAAACCAAAAATGCAACTAACTAAATTATTTAAATCAATTATTCTACAATAATCGGCAAAATATAGCACTACGCATTTAGGTTAGGACATTAATAAAGCCTGAAACCTAGTCATAGCCTCTGAATGAATTTTGAATTTTGAATTTTGAATTGCGCGTAGCGCTATATAAGCAAAATATATGTAACAATTCGCTAATCATTAATTTTACTTATCATATAAGCAAAAATTATATTAAATTTGATTAAGCATTTCATTACTAATGCTCTTCAAATAATTGACATTTATCCCCTAGTATCAGAAATGGAACACATGAAAAATAGCTTTGCGGTCGGTAGCGACTGCCGTTTTACTTGAGAAGAGGATCGAAACATGGCTAAATACAAAGTAACTTTGAAAACTCCCGATGGAGAAAGCGTTATCAACGTACCTGATGATGAGTACATTCTGGATATAGCTGAAGAGCAAGGTATTGACCTGCCTTACTCCTGCCGTGCAGGTGCTTGCTCTACCTGTGCTGGTAAAATTGAATCTGGTACTGTTGACCAATCCGATCAGTCTTTCTTAGATGATGATCAAATGGAAGCTGGCTACGTTCTCACCTGCGTAGCATATCCCACCTCCAATTGCACCATCCTCACTCATCAAGAAGAGGCATTGTATTAAACCAGGGAGCCGTGCAAATCCCCCCAACCCCCCTTAATAAGGGGGGAGCAATCCAAATGATTTTGGGGAAGATTATCTGCACCGCCATGAAAGGGCGCACTAACCTGCGCCTCTACTAGTTCTCTGCCAAAATCTCCAATACTGTCTTGGGTAGCAATTTCTCTTTAAACCAGACAATCTTCACTGACAGGTTCTGAAAGTTGACTCCTGCTTTTTCCAGATTGAGACGTTCTGAAATTGCTAGAATTAAATTCGAGCCTTCAGCCCGACTGGCTTGAGCAAATTTCTTTCTTAAATATTCCGGTCGCCAATAACCGACAATTTCCAGCAAAAATTCCCGACCGTCGGGATGAATGAGGCGAAAATCGGGAATAATGACACTACCGGGAATGGGAATCAATTCTACTTCTCTTTCTAAGATCCAATCCGTTTTGGTTTTCGACCAGCGTTGAGCAAAAGATTTCTCCAGCATGCTGTCATAGGGTTTCCCTGGAGGATAGTGACTGTTCAAACCGCATTTATGGTTGAGGCTAAACCGTCCGGTTTTCAGATTGCCGCTATAAGAGTCCCGAGTTTGCAATTTTGCTTTCAGACTCCATTTACTCACATGAAGTAGAGCAGGTAAAAGTTTGGCAATAGCTAAACCGTAACGAGTGCTGGGTTTAAATAAGCTGGTAGGTCCATCGATAGTGATGGTAAAACCGGTATCAGCATCTCCTTCAATATAACTCATCAATTGAAAGAGCTTGAGATAGCGAAAGAGTAATTTATACTGTCCGGGAACGTTACGATGAGCATTGATAATAATCTCGGTGGCCCGGTAAAAGACACCTTGCACTTGAGAGAGATTGTAGCGATGAATGAGTGCTTCTGGTGTTGGTGGGTCGAACTGAGTGAGAATGCGATTTTCTTGCAAGTCGGCGTACAGTCCGGTTTCAATGTGTGTGGGTAAAACTTCCCGATTTAATTCCTTGCTGAGAGTGCTAGCTAAAGTTTCCAGAGTGCCATGGCGCTGTTGGGGAGTAGCCGCACTGTTGGCAGCGAGGGCAAAAATCCTGCGTCTGAGTAATGGGGGTTCTAGGGGACTGATGATTTCAAAGGTAGAAAAGCTATTTTTGAGCAAATGAGCCAGTCCTCTTTTAACTCGGTAGTCAGGACTATCCCCTTCTAATTCTTGCAGTTTTTTTAACAGCTCTCCTTGGGTTTTACCTTGATAATCTTGGAAACATTCAATGTGGTCAGTTGAAAGGGCGATCGCCCTTTCATCCAAATACAACTTTTTCGGTACTACTGTCTCCCCGTTATAACGGTAAATCAGCAACTCACTAGGCAACATTAATTGGTTGTTGGTTGTTGGTTGTTGGTTGTTGGTTGTTGGTTGTTTGTTGTTGGTTGTTTGTGGCACAGGCTTCTAGCCTGTGGTTTATTGAAAATAATTCCTATTTAAAATGGAGATTGCCTGAGCGTAATAAGGATCATCAGTAGTGGCGGATAACTCGGGATTTTGCGCGAGGCGAAGTCTCTCATTCCTTGTCAGTTTAACTTCAATATCAGGGGCGATTCCCCGTCGATTAATGTCCATGCCGCTGGGAGGATAATAGCGGGAAATAGTCACCGCCAAGCCAGAACCATCAGAAAGAGAATGAACTGCCTGCACTGTTCCCTTGCCAAAAGTATTCCTGCCCACAATAGTCGCCCTGCCATTATCCTTAAAAGCACCAGCTAAAATCTCACTGGCACTAGCAGAGTTGCGGTCTACCAATACTACCAGAGGAAGATTGGTTAAAGCAGTGTTATTAGCGGACAATTGGCGATCGCCTCCTCGCCTATCTACAGTTTTGACAATGTCTCCATCCGCCATCCACATGCGAGCAATATCCACGCTGGCAAATAGCAATCCCCCTGGGTTTCCTCGCAAGTCCAGGACGAAACCCTCTGCTCCCTGAGTTTCCAAATCTTGGATGGCCTCTTCCATTTGTTCCGCAGCGTGGGAGCTAAATTCATCTAACTTAATATAGCCCACCTTAAGTTGTTCTTCCTGCTTGAGGTCGTAACTCACTGAAGGCAACTCAATAATAGCCCGAGTTACGGTCACGACTAAGGATTCTTGTCCTTGGCGAGACAACTCCAAAGTCACTTCAGTTCCCTCTTCGCCCCTAATTGCCTCTGAAGCTTGTTCCAGGGACATCAAGTCAGTTTGTTGATTGCCAATTTTGAGAATTTGGTCTCCAGCCATAATACCTGCCTTCATGGCCGGAGAATTCTCCAAAGATTTTACTACTGTAAGAATCTGAGTTTGTTCGTTAATTTCGATGGTAATGCCGATACCCGTCAGTTCCCCAGAAGTTTGATTGGTCAAAGCCTCGAACTCGCTGGGGGCGAGAAAGCGAGTATAGGGGTCTCCCAGTTTTTTTAAAGCTTTGCGAATTGATTCGTAAGCTTCCTTGTTGTCGCTATAACGGCGAGTCAGGAGGTCATTGCGAGTATCTTGCCACTCAGCGCGATCGAATTTTGGGTTGACAAATTCCGTATTGACGATTTGCCACACTTCATCCACTACTACTTTGGGACTATCTTCTAAAGTAGCCTCCACGGAAGGAGTCCAACTGGGAGTCAAACTAGAAAGGGCCGCGATCGCTCCTCCCAATAACAGGCTGCGAGGGAAGGAAAGTGGTTGTCCGGACTTATTCATATAACAATCTTGTTTCAATCTATCCTAGCAGATAAAAAATCCAAGAGAATTTTTTGATGAGGCTTACCTATGGGTCTGACTTCACCTGCTTTCTCAGAATAACAACTGCCTTGGTAAATTGCTTCTGGGGAAACTAAATCGAAATCCCAACCTTCTCCCAAGACCAATTGTTCCACAGGTACGGTGAGTTCGGCATGATAAACGTGGCGAATTAGATCTCGGTCTTCATTTTTGCTAGTATAACAGCGAAACTGTTGCGGTGCGGTCGGAATGTAATTAATTTCCTCATCCAACTCTCGAACTAATGCCTCATCCGGGGTTTCTCCCGGCTCCAAATGACCGCCAAACAGACCCCAAGAACCGGGATAAATAATATTGGGAATGTTATCCCTTAATTGGAGCAAAAATTTTCCCTCCCGGTAGAGAATGGCGATGGCTACAATAACTGCTTGCTTATTCATGTTGTATCATCCCCCTAAATCCCCCTTACGAAGGGGGACTTTTAACATAGAACATTGTATCTTCTATTTCTTGGCGAACCTCACGACTTACATAGCAATCTTTATTCAGACACTCAAGTAATAATAGATTAGCATTATAATAATGTGGTCCAAGCTAAAAGAGAACCATTTTTCAGCAAAAGTTAGATTGTCTATACGTTTGCACCAGGAAATCATACAGTTTGTGAGATTTACCTGGTCCTTTTCCCTCAATCCCAAACTTTTTATACACTCCTGTCATGTGAGTGCGGAAAGCAGTATGAGAGATATTTAGATCTGCTGCAAGTAACTGTTCGCTCTGATTAATAAAACTAAAGCGTTGAATAAAAACATCTGTTTGTTTTTCTGAAAGGTGGTACTCAGCAGCTATGTCAGCCAAAAATTGTTGGGGAAGAGGTTCCATGGGGTAATCGGTAGTAAATGGCTAGCGGGTCGTTGGGTGAGATGGAAAGATCGGCTTCAAGTCAGCTGAAAACCTTGTCTCATCTACGTTTCTTGATGTTTGACGGATAATCGTCATGTTAGTTCATGTCAGCACATGTCAGTATATGTTAGAGTAGTAAGCACCTGGGCAGAATTAGTTTCCTATTGGCTTTTCTGGAAAGTGCGCCAGTACGGCGATATCTAGGGAAATATGTGAAATTCATTTTGCCTACCTGCTTATAAGACTAGTTTGAGATCTAGACTCAAATTTTTCAATTATACTCGATAAAGAAGATAACAAGGAGATTATATATGAAAACAGATCTTGTAGAGGTGAATATGCCTAAAGATATCCTTAGAGGTTTGCAATGGCTGGCAGAAAAACAAGGAATCACTGCTACTGAGGCTTTAAAGAAAGCCATATCCAATGAAACCTATCTCTTGGAGGAATTAGAAAAGAAAAAAACAATTACAATCAAAGTGAAGAGAAAATGAAGTTATCCTTATAGCAATCCTCTTTGAATTATTGTTAGCTAAGTTTTTTAAGCTAATTAGCTAGGATTGCTGGATATCTCACTTAGTTGAAGATGGAAATAAATTTGATGACAGATGAAACTTCCGAACAAAACTTAGATCGAAAAGCTAAAGAAGAATCTGGTTTTGCACAACCATTTAAAGAAAAAGAAGAAGGTATTAAAGAAGAAAAAATTAAGTATGACTATTTACTAGTAGAACAAGAACAAACAAGATCTACCCTGGCCATAGCCCTCTTAATATGCTTTGGCGTGACTATTTTGTTAATTTTTGTGATGATTGGGTACTATCAGCATCGTATTATAGATATTATTAAAGATTCAACGAATAAAGAGCTTAATTTTACTAGCCTAGAAAAGTCTTTTGAGCTATCTAAAGAAATAATTACCATTGTTTGGACTTCACAAGCAGCTTTATTAGGGAGCGCTTTGGGATTTTATTTTGGCAACCGCAATAATTAATTAGAAATTTACTAACAAAATGCGACTATAATGGAGATACAACTAAACTATTAAGGAGTTAGCAATGGGGGAGAAAGAACTAGAATCAGTCCCTGTAAACATGCCCAAAGATATTCTCAGAGGTTTGCAATGGCTTGCAGAGCAAGAAGGAACAACTGCCACCGAAGCTTTACGAGATGCCATCGCTACTCAAACCTATCTGATCAAGGAATTCAGAAAAAAAGAAATAATTACCATCAGAAAGAAAAATAAAGTTGTATATTAAGGAGTTAGCAATGGGTGAGAAAGAACTAGAATCAGTCCCTGTAAACATGCCCAAAGATATTCTCAGAGGTTTGCAATGGCTTGCAGAAAAACAAGGAATAACTGCTACTGAGGCTTTAGCAAAAGCCATATCCAATCAAAGCTATATCTTGGAGGAATTAGAAAAGAAAAAACAATTACAATCAAAATGAAGAAAAAGTGAAGTTCCTATTATAGCAATCCTCTTTGAATGATTGTTAGCTAAATTGTTGTAGCTAATCAGCTAGGATTGCTGGATATCTCACTTAATTGAAGATGGAAATAAATGTGATGACAGATGAACCTTTAACACCAAACTCAGGACAAAATATAGATAGAGTAGCAGAAGAATCTGGTTCGGAAGAGTTACAAAACATTAGTGTTATAGAAACAATAGAATACAAGCAAGAGGAAACAAGAGCTTTACTAGCTAAAAGACTGGTAGGAATCTTTTTTTGGACTATTATTTTGACTTTTAGTTTCATAGTAATAGACCAAGTGCTGATTGTGGTTTTTCACGATACTTTACAAAAATCTTTCGAGCTATCTAAAGAAATAATTACGATTATTTGGACTTCTGAAGCAGCTTTGCTAGGTAGCGCTTTGGGGTTTTACTTCAGCAATCGCAGTTAACAATTACAGGACTTACGCAAACAAACCTAGAAACCGGGTTTCTCGCCAGGATAAAACGGCTAAAATCCAGAGTTTTAGTTCAGAAACCCGGTTTCTGCGTAAGTCCTAAATCAATTATTAATTCCCAATAACTTATCCCGCAAATGCTGAATGCGATCGCGATACTTAGCCGCCTCTTCAAATAGGGTTTATCCCCCTAAATCCCCCTTATCAAAGGGGGACTTTCAATTTTGATTAATTCCCAATAACTTATCCCGCAAATGCTGAATGCGATCGCGATACTTAGCCGCCTCTTCAAACTCCAATTTCTCCGCCGCTTCTTTCATCTGTTCTTCTAACTGTTGGATTAACTGAGGTATTTGTTCCAAAGACAAATCCTCTAGCTGATGAGATACTTCTTCTAATTGCTCCCGATTTAACTTCCGAGAAAGGTCTAAAAAGGATAAAATCTCGTTCCTAGACTGCTTCATAATCGGCTGAGGAGTAATGCCATTTATGCGATTGTAGGCCATTTGAATCCCTCGCCTTCTCTGAGTTTCATCTATAGCTTTTGTCATGCTATCAGTTAAATTATCTCCATAGAGAATGGCCTGTCCTCGCACGTGACGGGCTGCTCGCCCGATAGTTTGAATTAAAGAACGCTCCGCCCGTAAAAATCCTTCCTTATCCGCATCTAAAATAGCCACTAAAGAGACTTCCGGCAAATCCAATCCTTCCCGCAATAAATTAACCCCAATTAACACATCAAATTTACCTTCTCTCAATCCCTGTAATATTTCAATTCTCTCGATAGCTTGAATCTCGGAATGTAAATATTGCACTCGCACTTCTCGCTCCTGGAAGTAGTCCGTTAAATCCTCCGCCATTCTTTTAGTTAAAGTAGTAATTAAAACTCTTTCTTCCCGCTGTACTCTGATTCTAATTTCCCCTAATAAGTCATCCACTTGCCCTTTCGTAGGACGGACGAAGATTTCCGGGTCTACCACTCCCGTAGGCCGGATTACCTGTTCTACTATTTGCTCTCCACACTGCTCTATTTCCCAATTTCCCGGAGTAGCAGAAACAAAAATACATTGCTTCACTTTACCCCAAAATTCCTCAGCCTTGAGAGGACGATTATCCGCTGCAGAAGGTAAGCGAAAACCATGTTCGATTAAGACCAGCTTCCGAGAGCGATCGCCGTTATACATCCCTCGAATTTGAGGTACTGTAACGTGAGATTCATCCACCACCAACAGCCAATCTTCAGGGAAATAATCCACCAAACATTCCGGCGGTTCCCCCGCATTTCTCCCTGCTAAATAACGGGAATAGTTCTCTACTCCGTTGCAATAACCTATTTCTTGTAATAGCTCTAAATCGTAGCGCGTGCGCTGTTCCAATCGCTGGGCTTCTACTAATTTCCCTTTGCCATCTAACTCCTCTACTCTCACTTCTAACTCTGTTTTAATAGCTTCAAAAGCCCTTTCCCGTTGTTCCTCCGGGATGATAAAGTGAGTTCCCGGATAAATATAAGCCTGTTCTAAATCCTCCAATATTTCCCCCGTAAGAGGATTAACATAGCTAATCCCTTCTATTTCATCTCCAAAGAATTCTACTCTGAGAATGCGGTCTTCGTAAGCCGGAACCATCTCAAACACGTCGCCTTTCACCCGAAAGCATCCCCGTTTTAAATCCAGGTCGTTGCGAGAATATTGGACTCGAGCTAAATGTCGCAATAACTCTCGTTGGTCCATTTCCCCACCTACTTCCAGGGAGATGGCCGCTTTGAGATATTCCGAGGGAATCCCCAAACCGTAAATACAGCTGATGGAAGCCACAATAATTACGTCCTTTCTTTCAAAGAGTGATCGCGTTGCGGAGTGACGCAACATATCGATTTCGTCGTTAATCTTCGCCGTCTTCTCTATATAAGTATCACTGACAGGAATATAGGCTTCTGGTTGGTAATAGTCGTAATAGCTGATGAAGTACTCTACCGCATTATAAGGAAAAAACTGCCGCAGTTCGTTACAAAGTTGAGCAGCCAGAGTCTTATTGTGAGCTAGAACCAAAGTAGGTTTTTGGATTTCAGCGATAGTACTGGCAATAGTAAAGGTTTTCCCAGTTCCCGTCGCACCCAGGAGAGTTTGCAATCTATGACCGGTTTTGAGTCCTTCTACCAGTTGGGCGATGGCTGCAGGCTGATCGCCAGTAGGTTTAAAAGGGGCTTCGAGAATAAATTTTGTCATTTTGTTGTTGGTTGTTGGTTGTTGGTTGTTTGTTATTTGTTGTTTGTTGTTGGTTGTTGGTTATTTGTTGTTTGTTGTTGGTTGTTTGTTGTTTGTTGTTGGCTTGGGGTGTGGTCAAAAGTAGTTGTTTTCGGCTGAATATGTAGAAAGTCAATCGTGGGGTAGTTTTTTAGTAGGGTGGGCACTGCCCACCACAGCTTGCAGAGAGGGTCGTCGAACTGCATCTATCACTGTAGTCAAAAGCAGTATCAATAGTCTCCTGACGGACTGCAGTTACAATATTCTGAAAAAACTAGATCTTAAACCCAACTGGTTTTGACCACACCTCTTCAACCCTTTCCCCAGCTCTCCCTTCAGCCTTTTTTCCAATTATAAAGTTTTGTATAGCACTACGCATTTAGGTTAGGACATTAATAAAGCCTGAAACCTAGTCATAGCGTAATTTTGAATTTTGAATTTTGAATTTTGAATTGCGCGTAGCGCTATATCTCTTTCTTAAATATAGTTTTGGCTTTATAATTAAAGTTAAATCTAAACAAAACATAAAGACCCATAGACAAAATCCTACGCAAAACCTGACTGCAGTAGGTCAAGCCAGTGTTGTATATAAGAGGTAAAAATAATGACTGTAGAAGCACCAACCAAGGAAAATCCAACTCAGGAAGCAGAAACAGCTACTGAAGGCAAAAAGGAAATGGTAGCCTTGTCCCTCAAGCAAGAATCGGAAACCAAAGGAGAAACTGCTAGTTTAGTCCACCAGCCTACAGTGGCCAGTACTTTACCCGGAGGTCGTCCCATAGAGCAAAGCCATCTCCAAGTAGTCAGCACCTATACTTCCGTAGGGGGCGATCGCCCGGTAGTTGCCAGCGGCATGAAAATCAGCAGCACTCTTGCAGTTTCTGGGAATCGACCCATTTCAGCCGGTTTGCTGAAAATCGACGAAACTTATATGATTATGGGCAATCGTCCTATCGCTTCCAATGCAATTGACGATCCTGCTCTATTAATGGGTTATTTAGATTAATCTGAGTGGCATAACCCACATTCGGTACTCATTATTTAATATAAAATGAAGTGCCGAATGTCAGTTAGACAATAACAGGTATTGTTGGGTGCGGTCACAAACAGTTGAATTGTATATTCTCAATAGTCACGGCTTACCCGCGATTGTTAGGCAGCCCAGAGGGCTACCCCACAATTGATAAATAGATATTTAGTCCCAAACAACTACTTTTGACCACACCCGGTATTGTTTTTTCCAGTTTAACCAAGATAGGACTTACGCAAATAGCTCTCTTGTACCGGGTTTCTGACTTGGATAAAACGGCTCAAATTAAGATTTTTCCTATTTATACAAAAATACTTCATCGGCTGGCTCACTTTTATGTAAAGCGTGCATGCACATTTTTCTTATCAACCTCTTAATTGTTCATTGTTAATTGTTCATTGTTCATTGCTATACTTCTGAATGAAACCTCGCAATGGGAGAACATAGGCGTGCTTACCCTGGGGGTCAATATAGACCACGTTGCCACAATTCGGCAGGCGCGACGAACGGTAGAACCGGATCCTATCCCTGCAGCAGTCTTGGCAGAACTGGGCGGTGCTGATGGCATTACCGTTCATCTGCGGGAAGATCGCCGTCACATTCAAGACCGAGACGTGCGCTTGCTGCGTGAAACAGTGCGAAGTCATTTAAACTTAGAAATGGCGAGTACTGATGAAATGGTGGCGATCGCCCTGGACATCAAACCAGACTACGTCACCTTAGTACCGGAAAAACGAGAAGAAGTAACTACAGAAGGCGGGTTAAATCTAACCGGGGATTTAGAACGCTTTACGAAAATAGTAGAGCAGTTACAAGGAGCAGGGATTCCGGTCAGCTGGTTTATAGATCCAGCTCCCGAACAAATCGAAGCAGCAGCAGAGACTAAAGCCAAGTTCATCGAACTGCACACGGGATCCTATGCTAATGCTACCGATGAAGAAAAACGGCAAGAAGAATTATTACTCTTGCATCAAGCATGTCAACAAGCCATGACATCTGGGTTGCGAGTCAATGCCGGTCATGGTTTAACCTATGGGAACGTTTACCCTGTTGCTTCCATCCCCGGTATGGAAGAATTAAACATTGGTCATAGCATTATCAGTCGTGCCGTTCTAGTAGGGATGGAACGAGCCGTGGGAGAAATGAAGCTTGCCATGTACGGTAATAGGTGAGACAATATTTCTGATCTCCCTCTATCTACAGTTCTAACAACAAACAACAAACAACAAACTATGATTGAATGAATACTATGATGGAAAACAGCAACCAAAATTCATAAACAACAAACAACAAACAACAAACTATGATTGAATGAATACTATGATGGAAAACAGCAGGCAAAATTCATAAACAACAAACAACAAACAACAAACTATGATTGAATGAATACTATGATGGAAAACAGCAACCAAAATTCATAAACAACAAACAACAAACAACAAACAACAAACAACAAACAACCAACATGACAACTTATTACTACGTTCTAGCTAGCAAACGTTTTCTCGTAGACGAAGAACCCTTAGAAGAAGTTCTCAGAGAACGGACCAAAAACTATGAGAGCAAAAACAAAGAAATTGACTTTTGGTTCGTAGAACAACCTGCTTTTTTAGAAGCCCCAGAACTAGCAGAAGTAAAAGCTAAATGTCCTAAAGAACCAACAGCAGCAATAATTTCTACCGACTCCCAGTTTATTACTTGGTTGAAGCTGCGCTTAGAATATGTAGCGAAAGGAGAGTTTCAAGCTCCTTCAGAAACCATTCCTGATGCTATTGCTTCCTTAGCTTCAGTTGCTTAAAATCAACTTGTACCTTATAATTTGAGAAGGACAGATAAGTTTAATTTTTATAATGCTTCGCAAGTAATCATTAGGTTGAGTTGAGTGAAGTGGAAACCCAACACAAGTATTCTTGGTTGTTGGGTTTCTTCACCTACCATCTAATCAATTAACAAAATATAGCGCTTCGCGCTGGTGTCGTTACATGCTATATTTTTAAGACAAAAGTGCTGCATCTGCTGCATCACCTTTGTACAAAGCCAAAGGGTTATTTTTCTTATTAATCTCTTAATTGCCTGCACTGAGCGTAGCCGAAGTGTTCATTGTTAATTGTTAATTGCTCATTGTTATTTGAATCTTTACCTGACGAACAAATCTTAGCACTCTGCAATCTTCAAATGGACTCTCAAGAACAAGAGAATCTGAGGGATTTATTAGTTCGCAATCGGGAAGGACAACTTTCTGAAGTTGAGGTAAATCAACTTGATGCCCTCATGGAAGTCTATCGACAGGGTTTAGTTCGCAAGGCTAAAGCTTTGAAGGTTGCTGTCAGTCGCGGTTTAAAACCTGGTTTAGATCGGTAATTATGAGCAGTTATATTTCAGTAGAGTTACAAAAGCGAATTCGTTTTGCTGCTCGCGATCGCCATCCAGCAAGAGTTAGCTGTTGGTGTTGGGTTTCCTGCTTCGACCGAGTTGCTAAAATGGTTAGATAGATTTGCAAATTAAAATAATTAATGCAAGAAAATATGAACAAAGAGCTTTTAAAGAGAACCCTTGGGCGGTGCGCACTTTATTTAGAAGTTTTGGAATATTTTTGTAGGGTGGGCATCGCCCACCATTGGGTGTGGTCAAAAGTAGTTGTTTGGGGCTAAATATGTATTTGTTAATTGTGGGGTAGCCCTCTGGGCTGCTGACTTATATGTTAAAAGTCCCCCTTTGGTAAGGGGGATTTAGGGGGATAGTAGCAACCATTTTCAGATTTGATATAACATAAACAAAAATAATCTCTTGCGTAGGGTCGTGGCAAAAAATGGTCTTTTCGTAGGTTGGGTAGAGCGATAGCGAAACCCAACACAATTTGCTTGGTGGTGTTGGGTTTCGTTGCCTCAACCCAACCTACAATCTACTCATCAACCTCTTAATTGTTAATTGTTAATTGTTAATTGTTAATTGTTAATTGTTCATTGCTCATTGTTCTAGTTAGGATTTTGATTTTCTTTTCTCTATTTCAGCTATAGGTAACAAGATGGTATCTTCTATTTCCTCACGAACTTGACGACTCACATAGCAATCTTTATTTAGACAATCAACTAATAACATGTTAGCATTATAATACTGCCAAAGCAATTCTTGTTGTTGGTCGTTGAATTGCCAATCATGACCAATATTGCGATATTTAATCATTCCCATTCTTAATTCCTCGAGCCAAGTTTTCCCATTTAATTGCCACCATTCTGTAAATTTAGATAATTCCTCATCTAATTCATCTAATTCATCTAATTCAGGTAATTTCTCGTTGAGATGTTTTAACCATTGCTTTTGGCCATGGTCTAAATTATTCTCTAGCAAAGAGTTATTAAACATCTTGAAATCTATAATTGGACTAAAATCATTTATTGATAAAAAACTAAGCCAACAATAAAAAATAAAGTTTATATCAATTTCAGACTTGTAATTGATATTCTTAGTTATTTTGCTCCACCCTTTTACAGTATATGATTGGCTTATAATTTCCCCATCACTAAAAGACATTCCTACTCCAATAGGCTCAAGTTGATTGGGAACAGATAAGAAAGACAATTGTAATATTTTTTCTTTAATTGTCAAACCAAAATAACAATTTTTCATACACCATGTCAAAAACTCTTGTAACTTATCATCTTTAGCTATAATTGGCTCGATTTTCTCTTTCATCAACTTAAAGAAAAAATCTGCACTATCCAACATCTCAACTACAAGAAAAAACACTTCTCTCCACCTTGTCTCCGTCAAACGACTCACCAAACTTCTTAAACCCTGTTCCAACTTCTGCGGTTCAGAAATACTCGCAATCTTTCTCGCAGCAAAATACTCTTGAAAAGTCAAATGAGAAAAAGAATAAATCCCCTTAGCTCTTTCCACCAACAATCCATGTTGGGACTCAATAGATTTCAAAATTGCCTCGCTATCCAATTGTAAAGCTTCTGGGTCAGTTTTCCCATCCGGTAAATTATAGATATAATCCCCAATATAACGCTCTACTCGCCTTTGTTTAAAGAAATAATCCCCAGCTTCAAAAGTAGTCCAAGCTATTTGACTGAGTAAATCTTCCTTGCGCTTTAAAGATAATCTCTGATAAACTAGGTCTCGCTCTATATTTCTTTTTCCATCCCATTTTTTCAACAACACATCAATCCCTTCCTTATACAACTCGGAACGATTTTGAGGAAAATTGGCTGTTTCCCCAAACACCAAACACAACAAGGTCAATAACAGAGGATTGCTAGCTAACTCTAGAATGGGTTTATTTTCCTCTTGTTTCAACTTCTTAAGAAAAAGCTCCCCTTTTTTCTCATCTTGCAACTGAAACCATTTATTAGCAAAGGTCTCAACCTGTTGCTTATCAAAATCCGCAACTTCCACTTCAGTAAATCCTTCAAAGGTATACTCTTTAGCTGCAATGCGACAAGTAATGACAAAACAGTTGTTAGAATAAAAATCCGCTAAACTCTGAATTTGCTGAATGACTCCATGACTGTCCTTTTGTCTTACTTCATCCAAACCATCCAGTAAAATTAATAGTCTTCCTCCTGCCAAGAGACTAGTTATTTCTGTCTCAGAGACTTGATAATGAGTTAAGAACTGCTGGATGAAAGTGAGTAAATTGGGTTGATGCTCAATTTCGGCAAAATCCTTGAGAGGAATAAAAATTGGTACTCTGTTTTCTGGGAACTTTCCCCCAATAGATTCCATGGCTAAATACTTCAAAAAAGTGGTCTTGCCCGAACCCGGTTTCCCCCAAATCATCAACTTAGAATATTGTTTTACTACTTCTAAACCCGGGACTCGCTGCTCGGCAATGCCAAACAGTCCGCAACGGTCCAAGTTTTTTTCCTGATTTAAACTTTCTTGTAATTGAGCTAATTCCAAGCGCCTGGTTGCCGTAATCTTTTCTAAGATGTTGACGTTGGTGTAAATTTCTCCCAGTTTAATAGCCTGTGTCATATCCAGCACTCGCATGGTTCCGCAACGCTGTTTAATGTCCTCGCCTACTTTATCTCTCACTTCTTGCACTAGGACATCAAGATTTTTATCTTCATCTTCATTAACAGGAAAGTTAGATTGTTTATACTTCTTCCAGAGAAAATCGTGCAGTTTGCGGGATTTATTCGGTCCCTTGCCCCCAATACTGAATTTCTTATATACTCCGCTCATGCGAGTGCGGAAAGCATTAGGAGTGATATGAAGTGTTTCTGCAACTGTTGCTTGGCTTTGATCCGGATTACTATAGCGTTCTAGAAAAGCTTCTCTTTGTTCTTCTGAAAGGTGGTACTCAGTCGCTACGTTACCGAGAAAATCTTGAGGAAAGGGTTCCATTGGGTAATAACTAAATCCATAGGGAATTTGTTCTTGAGTCTATGTTAGTCTATGTTAGTCTATGTTAGCCTATATTTGAGAGTTTTCGCGCCCATCTCCTTGTCACACTAAATATAGTTGAGCGAAAAGGAGGCGCTGATGGAGGATATATTGATTCTCATCAGAAATACTTTCATTAGTTGGTTAGTTGTGTTTGTGTTAAATTGGATTGTAGAGAAAATAAAGAACTATCTCAAAAAGATTCGCTCTGGGGTGCCCCCTTCCGAAAGTCCGGAAACACAATAGAATATTTGGAAGTGCAACTGCACTTCCTAGCTGATTGATTAATTGAATAATGAATAGGTTGCTATCCCCCCTCCCCCCCCNCNC
>JH610999.1 GCA_000252485.1 Prochloron didemni P4-Papua_New_Guinea
ACTTTCGTGAAAAATTTTCAAGAACATCCCCAAAGCATTATTCTTACCGATTCCATCGGCCCTATCCTCGAACAAATTCATCCCGATGGAGATTATGCCATCGGACAAGATTGCGGTATTTATTGGCGGGAAACGGACCCACCAGAACAAGGTGCAGAAGCCCCAGATTGGTTTTACGTCCCCGGTGTACCTCCGTTATTAGATGGAAAGATTCGTCGTTCCTACGTCCTCTGGCAGGAATTTACAATTCCTTTGATTGTTTTAGAGTTTGCTAGTGGTTCTGGGAAAGAAGAGCGAGATACTACTTCTTTGTGGGAACCTGGAAATATTGAGAAAACCAGACCGGGAAAGTTTTGGGTTTACGAACACATTATGGGAGTTCCCTATTACGGTATTTATGAAATCAAACGAGGCAAACTCGAAGTTTATAATCTGGTCAACAGAATATACCGGAAACTGGAACCTAACGAACGAGGTAATTACTTAATTGAGCCATTGCAAGTAGAATTGGGATTATGGCAAGGAAATTATCAAAATCAAAACCAACTTTGGCTCCGTTGGTGGGATAGAAATGGTAATCTTTTGTTAACTGGTAGCGAACGAGCAGAATTAGAAAAAGGTC
>JH611000.1 GCA_000252485.1 Prochloron didemni P4-Papua_New_Guinea
CTTTAAAAATAGAAGTGTTGCCCTATCTGTAAAAGCTCTCGAACTATCAACTATCCACTATCCACTATCAACTATCCACTATCCACTGCAATTCTTATTTAATTGCAGTTAAGCGTCGTTTAAATTCTGTCACTAACTCTGCTTTAGTTCGTTGCTTTTGACCAACATTGAGATAATGATCTGCCAGTTTATCTAACTCTCCGTTAAGTACCAAACTACCTACTTCCATGGCTCCAATTTCCGTAAAAATAAAGGCATCATTTTCCACGTATTCATGAAGATTACCCTGGAAATATTGAGGCAAGCGATGCCAAGGAACGCCAGGATTTTTATGATGTTCAATATGATAGCCATCATTGAAGTTGCGGGAGTTACTTGGGGTATTGATGCAAGTAAACGATGATTTATAAATATTTGTTGGATCGTCGGGATCGACAAAAATATGCTGTTTCCAGTTACCTTGCATCAAGGAAAAAGAAACAAAAGCAAAAGGGAGGATTAAGACAAACAAGGTAGCGATGGGACTTTGAGTAAAAAGATAATAAGTAACAGCAAAAAAAATCGACTCTCCCAAAATACAGCGCAGCGCTAGTTTATAACGTTTCTTCAGAAAGAGAAGATAAGGTAACTCAAACCAAATTGCCACAGCAAAACGTAGCATATACTTAAAATGGTTCCACTTTGAATCCCTTTGATAAGGCATGGTAGAGCTAAGGTCATAGGGAGTTGTATTGTTCTCGCAATGGTGCATTGCAATATGATGGGAGTAGTACAACCCAGGTGGAAGACCGAAGAAACTAGACAAAAAGAGAGTATTTATCTGTTGCAAAAATCTCCATTTTTTATTAAAAATTGGAGTATGAGTTGAGTAATGGAGACCGAGGATAAAGGATCGGGCATAAGTCGAGAGGTGAAAATAGAAATAACCTGCACCAAGGAGCAAAAGCAAAAAGCTGTTTACTTTACCTTCCAAGACATACAAACCAATAGCGAAAGGGACACTTGTCAAAAGAATATTAATCGTCACCAACAAGATGAAAAGATTCTGTTCTTCTTTCCCTTTGAGTAAATTGGTAATAAGCCACTTGCTGATTGCAGTAGGTAAAGTAAACAAGTGTTCGTTTCGTGGCTGATCTAAATCGACTTGATTGATATTTGTGGCGAACTGAATAGAATTTGAAGGCATACAGGATTACACTATTTTGTTTGGACGGATGGTTATTTTTAACACAGAATTGGTTATATAGCAGTTGACAGTTGATAGTGGATAGTTGATAGTTATACAGCAACCTGCGGTTGCTCTCACTCAATACTTAACACGTTCATAGGCCAGTATATAATGTACCTCATGACCAAGGAACCCTATAAAGTGAATCAGTTACCACATCCTATCATTTATTCTCAACTATTCGCCCTCCTTCTTCCTCAGCAAATGACTATAATAAAATATTAACATTTATTAATTCAATCTAACATCATATAATGACGTATTTTTGGCATTCTTGCAACTTGTCCAACTGTCACGGAGACTTTCAGCGGTTAGGTTCCCGACAATGGCGACTGGGGGCGGTATTAATTGGCATTCTAGGTTTTGCAGGAGTTGAGTGGGGAACAGGATAGTTTTGCCATAGTTTAGCTTTACAATCAGATGCTTGGCATATGGTTGGGGATGCGGTCGCCATCTTACTTGCCTTGAGTGCGAGTCAGTTAATGGGGTTAGCCTTGGTCCGTCGCCTACCCAGAAGATTGCAATTGGATACTATAGCGGCTTTGGTGAATGCCATCGCCCTCATCGTCATGGCAGGATTAATTCTATGGGAAAGCATTGAACATTGGAAACATCCCCTCCAGGAAATCTTGAGCATACCCATGTTCGTGACAGCCACCATCGGCCTTGGTATCAATATTATGGGAGTGACATTACTCCATGAGGACAGTCAGGCCAATCTCAATGTTCGAGGGGCCTTTTTACATATGGTAGCAGGTTTAGCCAGCTCAGTTGGGGTCATTAAACGACAAACGTTAATTCAATTCTCAAGAAGCTGTTAAACTGAGATGTGATATAAAATCCCAAAATATTTGCTACAAATAGTTTATTGCATCGTAGCATAGATTGAGATTATCCCGTGGGTTGAGAAACCGGGTTTCTTCCCAAAATTTTAGCATTAACCCTTCAAATAATAAGAGAAACCCGGTTTCTTGGCTTGTACCACAAATATATCTTACAGTAGCGCTACATTTGCTTATAACAGGTATCTGTAGCAAACATTTTTAAATTTGATATAATAACCTCACGAGAACCATCATGAAACGTAAAAGTTATAGTATAAATCCAGCAAAAATAGGCAATCAACAAGGATGGAGATTACCTAATTCATTTTATCAAGACAATCCCCATTTAGCGGAAACATCGGGTCAAATTGAAGTGCTTAATGAAGATACTTTGCTAGTCCGTCTCGATACAAAAAAAACTATTCAAGAGGAAGATGAAGAAAGTTTAATGATGAGTCTTTTTCTAGATTTCCTGATGAAAGATGTTATCGCCAATCCAGAAAAACTTGTTCCTTATACAGAGACCATGAGTAAGGAAATGGATAATTTATTAGCTGGTGTTATAGTAGAGGAAGAATGAAACCAATCCAAAAAAATGGCTGGAGAATATATTTTCATCCCTTGTTTTATCAGCAATGGCAAGAATTAGCAAATCAGGTTAAATATCTGAAAGAAAAATTACAACCAGAAAAATTTATTACTCACAGAGATGTAATATAAAATACCAAAATATTTGCTACAAATAGTTTATTGCATCGTAGCATAGATTGAGATTATCCCGTGGGTTGAGAAACCGGGTTTCTTCCCAAAATTTTAGCATTAACCCTTCAAATAATAAGAGAAACCCGGTTTCTTGGCTTGTAATACAAATTTTATTACATTAGCACTACAGTTGCTTATAACACTATTGTATCTGTAGCAAACACGCTCTTACCCCCGATTGTTAGGCAGCCCAGAGGGCTACCCCACATCTGATAAATAGTTGATTTTTCGTAGGTTGGGTTTCGCTATCGTCCAAGCCAACCTACAATTGCTATATACTCAAAAAAATGGGACTTCCTTCAAGGTATAGGTTATTTTTTCGAGTTTTTAAACAAGGTTTACCTTCTCCATCCTAATGTAATCAGGACTTATATCATGTCCGGCAGCATTGTCATTGTAAATTATACATCGGCAATTTAATTTACATTGCCCCCTAAATCCCCCAATACGGGGGGACTTTTAGGACCCCCCCCTTG
>JH611001.1 GCA_000252485.1 Prochloron didemni P4-Papua_New_Guinea
AAACCCGGTTTCTAGATTATTTGCGTAAGTCCTAGTAATATGATTTGTTAATTGCTTATTGTTAATTGTTCATTGTTAATTGTTCATTGATTCAACGATGCCAACTAGTTACTCCACCAGGGCGATCTATGAGGATAATACCTTCAGCTTGCAATTGGTCCCGAATGCGATCGCTCTCCTGAAAATTCTTCTCCTTCCGTGCTTTTGCTCGTTCTTGAATCAGCGCTTCAATTTCTTCATCCTGCAAACCCCCACTACTTTCCTCCACTTCCTCTTCCGGTTCCGCAGTAAAGCCCAAAACCCCGGCTAATTCTACTAAAGTCTCCCATTGTTGCCGCAACTCAACAGGGTCAGTCTCCGTTTTCCCTTCGTGAACCAAAACATTAGCTTCTCGTTGTAATTTTTTCGCCATAGCAAACAATACAGCTAAACCCCCAGCAAAGTTAAAATCCTCATCCACCGCTTCCCGAAATTGTTGCGCCAGGGAATTGGTTGTGGGGGGGGACCCCCCCCTAGGGGGGTAGGGGGGGTCCGGGGATTGGGGCTTGGGGAATTATCTTCCCACTTATTATTAATAGCACGTCCATAGCCAAATAGCAACCCTTCTTTCAAAGTTTTCCAACCATTAGTGGCTGCAACCAACGCTTCAGAGGTGAAATCCAGCGGTTTGCGATATTGGGCCTGGAGAACGAACAAGCGCACTGCCATGGGGTTGTATTGTTTCAGAGCATCCCGAATCGTGACAAAATTGCCCAAAGACTTAGACATTTTCTCCCCTTCTACCATCACCATGCCGTTGTGGAGCCAATAGTTGGCCAGAGGTTTACCTGTAACCGCCTCCGACTGAGCAATTTCATTTTCATGGTGGGGAAAAATCAAATCTCCTCCTCCCATATGAAAATCGATAGTTTCTCCCAAATGCTCCCTAACCATGGCAGAACATTCAATATGCCATCCCGGACGACCGGCCCCCCAACTGGACTCCCAAGCAGGTTCCCCCGGCTTTGCCCCTTTCCAGAGAGCAAAATCAAAAGGGTCTTGCTTCTTTTGAGATTCCGGGTTCTCAACTTCCACTCGTCCGCTGGCTCCTGCTTGCAAATCTTCTAATTTCTTGCCCGACAACTTGCCGTAATCAGCAAAATTACCAACAGAATAGTAAACGTCTCCTTGGGAAGCATAAGCATAGCCTTTTTGCTCCAACTCGTAGACCAGCCGTTTAATCCCATCTAAAGTTTGAGTAGCCCGAGGATAGGAATCTGCAGGGCGAACGTTCAAACGCTCCATATCCTCAAAATAAGCAGCAATGAACCGTTCCGACACTTCAGCCATAGAGGTTCCCTCAGCACTAGCTCGTTTGAGAATCTTATCATCAATATCAGTAAAATTCTGGACATATTTGACCTGGTAACCCCGCCATTCCAAGTAGCGACGCACCACGTCCCACACTATACAAGTGCGTCCATGACCCAGATGGCAGTAGTCGTAAGCAGTGATGCCGCAGCAGTACATCCGCACTTTTCCCGGTTCTAGGGGTTCAAAAATTTCTTTACTGCGAGTGAGAGTGTTATAGATAGTCAGGGTCATGGCACTTTTCCAGAAACTAGAGCAATAATATAGAAGCAAAGGATGGTTCAGCACATCCTGATTCCTTCTGATTATAAAAAGGTTACCACCGCGCTTGTTATGCAAACAGTAGATATTCAGACCAGCGTCGTTCCAGAAATAGATGCCCCGAAACAAGGGCTGCCCGTTACCATCATTACTGGTTTTCTCGGCAGCGGCAAGACTACTCTCCTCAACCACATTTTAACTAACCAACAAGGATTGAAAACTGCTGTCCTGGTGAACGAGTTTGGCGAAATCGGTATTGACAACGAACTAATCATCAGCAGCGATGAAAATATGGTGGAATTGAGTAATGGTTGTATTTGCTGCACCATTAATGAGGATTTAGTGCAAGCAGTGTATCAAGTGCTGGAACGGCAAGAAAAGATAGATTATCTGGTAGTGGAAACTACTGGTTTGGCAGATCCTCTCCCGGTAGCCCTGACTTTTTTGGGAACAGAATTGCGGGATATGACTCGCCTCGATTCTATTATTACCATGGTGGACTGCGCTAATTTCAGTTTAGATTTATTTGACAGTCAAGCTGCTTTTAGCCAGATTACCTATGGAGATATTATCGTTCTCAATAAAACAGATTTGGTAGATGAAGTTGATGTAGATAATTTAGAAGTAAGAATCCGGGACATGAAAGAAGGAGCGAGAATTCTCCGCACCCAAAAGGCTCAAGTTTCTTTACCTCTGGTTCTCAGTGTGGGTTTGTTTGAGTCAGATAAGTATTTTGATCAGGCTGCCCAGTCGGAACACAGCCACCACCATCATCATGACCATGACCATGACCACGAGCATCATCATCATGACCACCATGACCACCACCATCATCATGACCATGACCATCATCACCACCACCACCATTCTCACCACTTAGAAAATGATGGTTTTATCTCTCTATCTTTCCAAAGCGATAAGCAATTATCTTTGAGGAAATTCCAGCATTTCTTAGATAATCAATTACCATTAAATGTATTTCGTGCTAAGGGGATTCTGTGGTTCGATGAAAGCCCCCGCCGTCATATTTTTCACCTGAGTGGTAAGCGTTTTAGTATTGAGGATGATGAATGGAAAGGTGAAAAGAAGAATCAGCTAGTTTTTATCGGTCAAGATTTGGATTTGGAGGGATTACGGAAGCAGTTAGAAGATTGTCTCTGTCTTCCTTCTAATAATTGAGGGAAAGGTTTCGGTAAACGATAGAGTTTTCTTTTCTATCTTGAAAGTCCCCCTGCCCCCCTTATTAAGGGGGGACTAAGGGGGGATAGGGGATTTAGGGGGATAAACCCGGTTTTTGGATTGAGAAACCGGGTTTCTTTCCAAGGTTTTAACATAATCCTTAAAATAATAGAAGAAACCCGGTTTCTTGGCTGAAGAAATATAATCTACATTTTTAGTATTTGATATTACATGAAATACGAAAGTGATTGCTATCCCCCTAAATCCCCCTTATCAAAGGGGGACTTCCAACATAAAGCTTCTAAGTTTATTCCATTGTAGGTTGGGTTGAGGCAACGAAACCCAACAAGCCAGGGATATTGGATTTCCAAACCGTGAATATTCCAACAAGCCAAAAGATTCGGTGTTGGGTTTCGCTATCGTCCAAGCCAACCTACAATTAACAACTATCATCTGGGATTCGGTGGGCAATGCCCACCCTACGACTGATATTGATGGCAATGGGATAATTGAAGGGAATGATGTTTTGGCGATTGTGGAGAATTTCGGGTTGGTAATTTCAGAATTTGAGGAAGGTTTTCTATAGAGGGGGTTGACAATTAGGCTATAGCTAGAAATATTTTATACATCGTAGATTGGGTTGAGGTCACGAAACCCAACAAGCCCAGTTTATTCCATTGTAGGTTGGGTTGAGGCAACGAAACCCAACAAGCCAGGAATATTGGATTAGACATCTCCAAAAGGACGGCTAATATATGTTTAATCTCAATAACTTTTAGATCTAACTGCATTTTTAGAGAAGATTAAGTTCACTCAATCAACTCCCGTTCTTGTCCTTGTCCTGCTTCAAGTTCAACGATAGAATCCATGAGTCGCTTGGCGTTTTTAGGACTGCTGAGTAAGTAAGCAGTTTCCTCTAGTGCCTGATAATCTTCTAGGGACAACATGACAACAGGTGGAGCGTTGCTACGGGTTATAGTTATGGGAGCGCCATTGTCGCAAACTTTTTCCATTGTCTTGGCTAGATTGCTCCTAAGAGAAGTGTAGGTGATAGTGTCCATGATTCATCTAAAGTCGTACATGTATTTATAATTGTACATTATTGCAGTTGACAGTTGAGAGTGGATAGTTGATAGTTATACAATAACCGGTTGGTGGCTCTCACTTAATACTAAAATACGTAGGTTGGGTTGAGGCAACGAAACCCTTCGACTACGCTCAGGGCACCGCCCAACAAGCCAGGGATATTGGATTTCCAAACCGGGAATATTCCAAAAGCCAAAAGATTCGGTGTTGGGTTTCCCTATCGGGAGACCCAACCTACAATTAACAACTATCATCTGGTATTTGGTGGGCAATGCCCACCCTACGACTCAAACCAAGCTACAATAATAATCCACATTTTTAGTTAAACTTGTCAAACTCAATAATTCTTCAATTAATATTTTGCTCAATCTAGATTCCCAGTATAATTAATCCATGAGAATATATGAGTTCATTTGGAACCAGGATCGGATTGACCACATTGCACGACATAACGTTATCCCTGAAGAAGTTGAGGAAACTTGTTTCAGAGCTGCTCTAGTGCAACGAGCAAAATCACAAGGAGATAACCCTGTCTACTATATACTTGGTCAAACCGAAGCTGGACGATATTTGTTCTGTATTGTTATTCAATTTCCTGATGGCAGGGGATATCCAGTTACAGCACGACCAATGACTAATAAAGAGAAGCGGCGATACCGCCAGTGGAGGAATCGATGAATATTCAACAAATTCCGCAAACTGACTCAATTAAAGAGTTAGCAGAGTTTTGGGATACTCATGACTTAACTGATTTTGAAGATCAATTAGAAAAAGTCATAGAACCCGTTTTTGGGCAAGAAACTGTTGTGCAAATCCACTTGCAACCTGTAGAAGTAGAAGCAGTTAAACAAGTAGCCAAATCAAAAGGTATTGATTACACCGATTTAATTCGGGAATGGATTTTGGAAAGGGTTAATGCTGGGGAATTTCAGCATCAGGGTTAAAGTTGTACAGCACTAAGTCACCAGGTATAGCACTACGCATTTAGGTTAGGACATTAATAAAGCCTGAAACCTAGTCATAGCCAAAGAGTGAATTTTGAATTTTGAATTTTGAATTGCGCGTAGCGCTATATACTTGTAGGGGTGTGGTCAAAAGTAGTTGTTTTCGGCTGAATATGTAGAAAGTCAATTGTGGGGTAGCCCTCTGGGCTGCCTCCCTTCTACTAACTCGACCGAATCTGAAAATTGACAACAAGCTAAACCCAAGAGGAATAAGGCTTTTCGAGTTTCTGCCATTTTTTGCGGAGACATTCGTCAATTCTTCATTTTGAATTTTTAATTTTTAATTTTGAATTCTCCGTCAGGAGCTGTCAACTTTCTTCCTGAACTAACACAAAACCTACTGATTGTCAAGCTTTGTAAAGCTTAAAACTGGCTCTTTTTTTGCTTACGCTAAAACTATATCGTTAAAACAAAATCGAATTATATCCAGTAAGCAAAAGGCTTTAACCTAAGCAAACTATATTGCAACAAAGGAAGCAGCCTTCCTACTCAACTGTTTTTGACTGCACCCTACTTGTAGGCGCTTGATACGCCTAGAAATTTGCAATAGATGGTGTTTGGTGGGCAGTGCCGCACCCTACAACTCAAACCAAGCTACAATAATAATCCACATTTTTAGTTAAACTTGTCAAACTCAATAATTCTCTAATTAATATTTTGCTCAATCTAGATTTTTGCCTTTGTCAATGGTTCGTTCAATCTCATTAACAAAACTTCATCCTAAACTATTCTCATCTCTATCTTGCAACAACTATCATCTGGGATTTGGTGGGCAATGCCCACCCTACGACTCAAACCAAGCTACAATAATAATCCACATTTTTAGTTAAACTTGTCAAACTCAATAATTCTCTAATTAATATTTTGCTCAATCTAGATTTTTGCCTTTGTCAATGGTTCCTTCAATCTGATTAACAAAACTTCATCCTAAACTATTCTCATCTTTCTGGGAGCCAGAACAGCCCAGAGGGCTATTCCACGGGATATTTAGTTGTAATGAAGGGCTGGTGTATTTCTAGCAAACATTTTCATATTTTTGCTCCAAATAGTTGATTACATCGTAGTATAGATTGAGGTTATCCCTTGGATTGAGAAACCGGGTTTCTTACCAAAATTTTAGAATTTATTTTTAAAATAAAAATAGAAACCCGGTTTCTGCGTAAGTCCTCAAGAGATTAATATAAGATTAATTGATGAAGTGATAATTAATAATCAAGAATGACCAAAAAAATTAACGCTGGAATTCCCGAAAATGCCCTTCCTCCCCAAAATATTGATGCGGAAGAGTCGATTTTAGGCGGTATTCTCCTAGACCCCGGCGCGATTGGAAGGGTAGTAGATCTACTGGTTCCCGAGGCATTTTACGTACTCGCCCACCAACAAATCTATCAAGGAGCATTAAAATTACATTTGCAGGGCCAACCTACGGACCTAATGACAGTAACATCTTGGCTCTCCGACTGCGGCTTGTTGGAAAAAGTAGGAGGTACTGCCAGATTGGCTCAATTAGTAGATCGTACCGTCTCCGCAGTCAACATAGATCGCTACGCCGCTTTAATCATGGATAAATACCTGCGGCGACAATTAATCACTGCAGGTCATGAAATTGTAGATTTGGGTTACGATACGGCCAAAAACTTAGAAACAGTCCTAGACGAGTCAGAACAGAAAATTTTTCGCCTCACCCAAGAACGACCTCAAGACGGACTCATTCCCCTTGGGGAATCCCTAGCTAAAGCCTACAACGAAATCGAGAAGCTGCACCAACAAGTTGCTCTCCCAGGTATTACCACCGACTTTTACGACTTAGATGCCATGACCGGAGGTTTTCAGCGTTCCGACCTGATTATCCTGGCGGGAAGACCTTCCATGGGAAAAACAGCTCTGGCGCTGGGTATGGGGGCTAATATTGCCAGGCTGCACCAACAGCCAGTGGCAATCTTCAGCCTAGAAATGTCTCGGGAACAACTGGGTTTACGACTGTTAGCGGCGGAGTCAGCCATTCCCAGCAACCGCCTTCGTTCCGGAAGACTGAGTCAAACTGACTTCGACCCCTTAGCTGAAGCTATGGGAACCCTGATGGAATTGCCTATTTATATCGATGATACTGCCAATCTCACCATCATGCAAATACGTTCCCAAGTCCGTCGCCTCCAAGCACAACAAAAGGGAAAATTGGGTTTAGTCTTAATTGATTATTTGCAATTAATGGAAGGTGGAGGAGGTATAGACAATCGAGTACAAGAATTATCTAAAATTACTCGTTCTATGAAAGGTTTAGCCCGAGAACTCAATGTACCTATTATTGCCCTTTCTCAACTCAGTCGCAACGTAGAACAGAGAAATAATAAGCGTCCTATGATGTCAGATTTGCGGGAATCCGGTTGTTTGAGCGGAGATAGTTTGGTGTTGTTAGGGGATAGTAACCGAGAAGTTCCCATTAGGAAGTTAGTGGGAAAATCTGGTTTTGCTGTCTGGGGCATGAATCCCAAGACCATGAAACTGGAAAGGGCAATAGCCACTAATGTTTTTGCTACTGGAGTCAAACCTATCTTCAATTTAACCACAAGTTTGAAGCGGACAATTAAAGCAACTGCCAATCACCAGTTTTTTACTCCTGATGGTTGGAAAAGATTGGATGAATTAGCCAGAGGAGATAGTCTGGCTGTATCTTCCAAGGCGTTCGGTTCGACTCCGCTCACCGAACGAGACCCAATAGCTCCACGGGAGATAAACTGGGATGAAATAATTGCTATTGAACCTAATGGTATAACTGAAGTTTACGATTTAACCGTACCTGCTACAAAAAATTTTCTAGCTAATAATCTCATTGTTCACAATTCTATCGAACAGGATGCAGATTTGGTGATAATGTTATATCGAGATAGCTATTATAACCCAGATTCTCCCGATCGCAATATTGCGGAAGTTATTATTACCAAACACCGCAATGGACCGACAGGAACTGTTAAATTGCTGTTTCAACCGAAATTAACTAAGTTTGAAAATTTAGCCAATCCAGATAATTATTGATTATCTGAACCCTTTTCCCAACCCAACGGGAAAAAGGGGTGTGGTCAAAAGTAGTTGTTTGGGGCTGAATATGTAGAAAGTCAATCGTGGGGTAGCCCTCTGGGCTGCCTAGCTTTCACCTCTGGGCTGCCTAGCTTTCACCTCTGGGCTGCCTAGCAATCGCGGGTAAGCCGCGACTATTGAGAATATAAAATTCAACTGTTTTTGACCGCACCCGGGAAAAAGTCCCCCTTATTAAGGGGGATTTAGGGGGATAGCAATGATTTTCGTATTTGCTCTGAAATCTGAAAGTAGGGTGCGGCACTGCCCACCACACCATCTATCGCTGTAGTCAAAAGCAGTATCAATAGTCTCCTGACGGACTGCAGTTACAATATTCTGACAAAACTAAATATTAAATCCAACTGTTTCAGGACTTACGCAGAAACCGGGTTTCTGAACCAAAACTCTGGGTTTTGCCATTTTATCCTGGTGAGAAACCCGGTTTCTAGGTTTGTTTGCGTAAGTCCTGTGTTTGTGACCGCACCCCATGGGTTTCGGTGCGTTGAGAACGCACCCTACAAAGCTTTTTTCAGCTTTTCTCTTTGTAGCAAACATTTTTGGATTTTATCTAAGACCATGATTATTAATTGACCAAATAATTTTGCTGAAGGCTTTAATTAATTATTGGATTTAGCTTACAACAGATGGTGGGCGATGCCCACCCTACATTTTCTCCTGATGACTGGAAAAGATTAGATGAATTAGAAATATAGCGCTTCGCTCCTAAAGTGTCGTTACATGCTACATTTTTCTACAAAAGTACTGCATCTGCTGTATAGCACTACGCATTTAGGTTAGGACATTAATAAAGCCTGAAACCTAGTCACAGCCATCTTTTTGAATTTTGAATTTTGAATTTTGACGAATTTAGTAGCGCTATATCACCTTTGTACAAAGCGTGCATGAGCATGTTTCTTATCAACCTCTTAATTGTTCATTGTTAATTGTTCATTGCTCATTGCTATAGGTAATAGTATTGCCGTGTTTTCCAAGAAATTCACCGAGGGTAGTCGAACGGAGCGAGACAAAATCACACGAAACGAACTTAGAAAAATAAAATTATATTTAATTGAAGCTAATGGAGTAACGGAAGTTTACGATGTATCCTGTTTTTTTCATGGGTTTCGGTGCGTTGAGAACCCACCCTACAAAGCTTTTTTTCAGCTTTTCTAATAGTATTGCGGTATTTTCAAAGAAGTTCACTGAGGATAGTCGAACGGAGCGTGTCGCACTAAACGAAGTTGAAAAAATAAAATCATATCTATATGAAGCTAATCATCTCATGGTCTACAATTCTATCGAATAGGATGTAGATTTGGTGATAATGTTATATCGAGATAGCTATTATAAGCTGGATTCTCCTGATGGCAAGATTGCGGAAATTATTATTACCAAACACCGCAATGGTCCTAGAGGAACTGTTAAATTGCTTTTTCAACCTGAATTAACTAAGTTTTAAACCTTGGCTAATCCAGATGCTTATTGATGTTTTAACTGAATTATAGAATGGATATTAACGAATTATTAAGGTTTGCCGATGAGTTGATTTTTGATTCCACAGGAAAACACTTAGATCTTTACCAACAAGCAATCTTGCGGGGAACTTGGCACAGGAAAAAATATTCAGAAATAGCCAAAAAATGCAATTCCACTAAAGGTCATGTTCAGAATGTAGGGTCAGATTTGTGGCGTACAATGTCAAACCTTTTGGGGGAAGAAGTCAGGAAAAGTAATTTTCGTTCTGCTATGGAAAGATTGCTAGTTTCTAATATTGATAATTTTGGAAATAATGTCAACAGTATTTATATTGGAGACATTGATATTAATGTCCGTAAAGAAATTTACCAACCGTTGCCAGTTGCTGAAGCGGACAGAGATTCTGCAAGGGGTACACCGCAAACTCAACTCCAAGACATAGAGGATGCACCTGATGTTACTTGTTTTTGGGGACGCAAATCCGAACTTCATAGCCTCAAAAAATGGATTGTAGATGAAAAATCTTCTTTAGTAGGGATTTTAGGATTGAGTGGTATTGGCAAAACTACTCTAGCTGTGCGGTTCCTGGAGTTAGTTAGAGATAATTTTGAATGTATATTTTGGCGCAGTCTGAGGTTCGGTCCTCCAGCGAAAGATATTGAAACCGAATTACTAAAATTTCTTGCTGCACCCACGGACTATGAGGAGGTTCTAGATGAGGACAACGGAGGCGATTTATCCATTTATGAAAGAAGAAGAAAACTTTATGACTACTTAAAGAAATCTCGTTGTTTGATTATTTTTGATGATGTGGAAGCTCTTTTTACGAAAGGAGAACTATCGGGGAAATATCCACCGGAATACCAAGAATATAGCTCCCTATTTCAAGAAATAGTCCAAATAAATATGGACAGTACTTTGCTGTTAATTAGTTCGGAAAAACCCAGAGAATTGACTGGCTTAAGGGATTGTTTGCAACTTCGAGGTTTGGGAGAAGCAGCTAGAGAAATTATCCGAGAGGAAGGTTTATCAGATTCTGGATGGAGAACCTTAGCGAGTAACTATGGAGGAAACCCTTCATGGTTAAAGTCAATTTCCCCAACGATCGCCAATTTATTTAATTCTAGCATTGAGGATTTTTTACAATACTCTCCCTTTTTATTGAATGAGAAACTAAAAGAATTTCTCAGGAAAGATATTCAGCGCCTCTCAACCATGGAATTGGAGTTACTATCCCATATTAGCAGTAAAGCCGAACCAGTTTCTCTGTCGAGATTGCGAGCAGAAATGAGTTTATCTCCTGGGGATTTATTAACTGCAATGGAGTCTTTACAGGGGCGATCTCTTCTGGAGGAAATTCTCTTGGATGAGAGTGAGGAAAAAGTATTCAAAATTCAGCCTTTAATTAAAGAATATCTCAAATAGTGGATAGTGGATAGTGGATAGTGGATAGTTGATAGTGGATAGTTGATAGTATTAAATTGTCCCCGATCGCCCTCTGAACGGTTACAATCCTGTGTAGGGTGCGTTCGTAACGCACCGGCGATCTCGCAGGTATCTGCTTCGCAGCACTTGCTTTGTATTCTACTTTCATATAATAAGATAATTATTATTAATTGACAAGATAATTTGCTAGAAACTTTCTCTTAATTCATTATTGTATTTAGCTTAAAACATATGGTGGGCGATGCCCACCCTACATTTTTCTTAGCTTTCTATTTTTCTCATTTCCTCTTGAACTCCTATACTAATTTGTAAAGCTTCATCAAAAAACCTTCCGTATTCTGTTGCTTGTTCGCTCCCTTGTAATGACCTTAGTTCTGTCAAATCTAGATTAAATACTTCCGGTCTAAATTTTGGATTTTCTTTTAAAATTCTTTCTGTTTCCAGCGCACGTATTAAATCAGCCCGATTAATTTTTAATGCTTCTATAACTCTTTCCCGAGCGTTTAATTTAATAGGATTGCCTACTGCTTCTAATTGGTCTAAAGTATTGATATTTAAAAGAATTTGATTGTATCTCTCGACTTTGGCGATAAATTTTGTTTGCTTGGAACTGGCAGTTATAAAATCAAATAAACTTGGGATGAACATAGACAGGCAAAATATACCAACAAATATTAAAAAATCCCCCAAAGAATCGCTACCATTTTCTCTAAACCCAAAAAGCAGCAACAAGATATACAAAAAGGCTGGAACAACAACAATACCACTTAACAGCATCACAATTTTTGAATTATTGATTGTTCTCGTTAGTCTTTCCGGATCCACACCTGTCAATCTTGTTAATTCACGTTTAGTAATTTCTAATTCTTGTAAATCTTGTCGCATATTTAATTAAGTCTCACTTGTTTCTTCTTTCTCTACTTATAACACAATCTCTGTAGGGCGACTGGAAGAGATCGGCTTCTTGGTGTGCCTAGGTTTAGAAACCGGGTTTCTCACCAAAATTTTGATATTAACAGTAAAGTAATGGTAGAAACCCGGTTTCTGCGCTTAAATCTAGGGAGACCCAACAGCACAGGTTGTTGTGTTGGGCTTGCCCTGCCCTTCGGCTACCCTTCGACTTCGCTCAGGGCGAGCGCTCAGGGACCGCGTAGTCGAAGGGTTTCGTTACCTCAACCCAACCTACAATATAATGAACTTCTTGGTGTGCCTGGGTTTAGAAACCGGGTTTCTCACCAAAATTTTGATATTAACAGTAAAGTAATATTAGAAACCCGGTTTCTGCGCTGAAATCTATTCTATTTAGATTTAGAAACCGGGTTTCTCAACAATGATCAATTCGACGAATATTGAGAATATCACTCATCTTTTTAATCTTATTAAGAGTGCGATCGAGTTGTTCTCGATGCTGAATATCAATGCTGAGGGAAATCAAGGCTGGTTGACCAATCTTAGTTTTAACCCCGGCATTGCACACGTTAATTTTTTCATCTTTCAACCGGGTTAGTATATCTGACATAACCCCTACTCTATCGATAGCTTTTATTTCCAGATCTACAGTGTAAGTTGATAGTCTTCCGTTATTGCTATGGCGGCGATTCCAACCCACTGGTACTAACCTTTCTCCCTGGATATTTTCCATATTGGGACAATCTTGACGGTGAATGGCAATACCTTTAGAACTGCGGGTGACGTAGCCGATAATCGATTCCCCGGGAACTGGCTTACAACAACCGGCGATATAATGGAGCAATCCTTCTACTCCAGCAATAGGACACTTTGAATTCCCATTAGTATTAATAGTATTAAGATGGTCTCGGTTGTTGGTTACATTGCCCAAATCAGCTACTAATTCTACTTCAGTTTCGTTGACTTCTTGCTCGGCCTTAATTACATCTCGCAGGCGATTAACTACTTGGTTTAAAGTTACTTCCCCGTAACCGAGACCGGCCAACAAATCTTCCACTTGGTGATAATTGCAGCGTTGGGTAACAGTTTGCATGGGTTCCGACTTCAACAAGGCATCAAAACCAGTTTTACCCAGTTCTTTCTCCAGCAACTCCCTTCCTCGAGCAATATTTTCTTCTCGGTGCGATCGCTTGAACCACTGGCGAATTCGGTTACAAGCGGAAGGGGTAACGGCAAAGTTCAACCAATCCAAACTGGGATGGCTATTTTTAGCAGTAATAATTTCTACTCTATCCCCATTGTGCAGTTCCCGGTCCAAAACTGACCACTCTTCATTGATCCGGGCCCCTTTCATATGATGGCCCACTTCCGTATGAATACGATAGGCAAAGTCTACCGGGGTCGCCCCTCTTCTCAAAGCAATCACATCTCCTTTGGGGGTAAAAACGTAAATATCGTCTCCAAAGAGATTATTTTTCACCCCATCCAAATATTCCTCATGGTCTTTAACTTCCTTGAGGTCGTTTTGCCAATCCAATAATTGTCTGACCCAGGTAAATTTTTCTTCCTCAGAAGTCAATTGACCATTGCTGGAACCGGTTTCCTTATATTTCCAATGGGCGGCGATACCATATTCCGCCACTTGGTGCATTTCCATGGTGCGAATTTGCACTTCTAAAGGACGACCTCCCAAACCAATCACTGTAGTATGTAGGGATTGGTAGCGATTGGGTTTGGGTAGGCCGATATAATCTTTAAATCGTCCCGGAATTGGTTTGAAGGCATCGTGAACCACCGCTAAAGCTCGATAACAAGCATCTTTGGTATCTACAATTATCCGCAATGCAGCTAAATCGTAGATTTCCTTAAATTTCTTGTTCTTCCGCTGCATTTTATTGTAAATGCTGTAGAGATGTTTGGGCCTTCCTTTCAGTTCGAGAATCTGAATATTAATCTCCTCCAGACGAGCCCGCAACAGATTCACTGCTTCTTCTAATCTTTTCTCGCGATCGCTGCGCCTCTGAGCTACTAAAACCTTGATTTTTTGATAAGCGTCTGGTTCTAAATATTTGAAGCACAAATCTTCCAACTCCCACTTAAAACGCCCTATACCCAAGCGGTTAGCTAAAGGAGCAAAGATTTCTCTTGTTTCCAAAGCGATACGGCGCTGTTTCTCAACGCTGAGATGTTCCAAAGTGCGCATGTTGTGGAGTCGATCGGCTAGTTTAACCACAATCACTCTAAAGTCCCGTGCCATAGCCAGAAACATGCGGCGAAAGTTTTCTGCTTGCCGTTCTGTTTTGCTAGAGAAGTTAAACTGAGAAAGCTTGGTAACTCCTTCCACTAGTTGGCGCACTCCGCCACCAAACTGGGCTTCAATCTCTTCTGAAGTTACCTCTGTATCTTCCACTACGTCATGGAGAAAACCGGCAGCAATCATCATACTGCCGCCCCCCAAGTCCCGCAGCAATCCCGCCACCGCCACCGGATGGGCGATGTAGGATTCTCCCGATTTGCGGTATTGTCCTTCGTGGAGTTGGTAGGCAAAATTAAAAGCGCGACAAACTAGGTTATTCTCTTCCTCCGCTTCCTTGTGGCGATCGCTTTCTACTAAAAGACATGTGAATAGCCAGTCAGGAAGTTCAATTTCAAATTTCTCTAATGGGTCGATGGTAGTAGCATTCATATTTGGTACAAGGGGGAATAGATATGATTAAAAATTATTTAAAAAAGATATAGCAGTTGATAGTTGATAGTGGACAGTTGATAGTTATACAATAACCGGTTGGTTGCTGTCACTCAATAGTAAACAGGAAAGAAGCCGGTATATAGATGTACCTCATGAGTTCAAGAAACGCTATATTTGATTAAGTATAGTCGATCAGACAACAAAGAGTAGATGTTAGTAGATGTTATCCACGGAAGCTGCCTGTAAGGGGGAAAGCCCTATGGCCCAAGTATACGAGGAATTTCAACAAGAACTTGAAGGTAGCAAAGCAATATTAACTGCCTTACTGCTAAATTTACCGAAATTCCAGCAAAATTGGCAAAAAGTAGAAGCAATATTCAATCAGCGAGTAATTACACTCAGTGGCGAAGATTTAGAACCGCAAGCTTTCTCTCGCTGGCAATCGCTCCAAACTGAGATTCATCGAGAAATGAAGCTATTGTCAACAGAGCTGAGATTTTGGCAATTGCGTAGTCAGGGGCATAATTGGGAGAAAAGACGAGAAAAGGCGATCGCTCGTTTAGACACAATCATCGCATTAACTAAATGCAATTTGATGAGTAAAATGAACAACTAAGAACAAACAACCAAAAACAAACAACAAACAACAAACAACAACTATGGCACGTCTGGCACTGCTGAGTGTATCTGATAAAACGGGAATAGTGGATCTAGCCCGTCATTTAGTAGAAGAATTTGATTTCGAGATAATAAGCAGTGGAGGAACGGCAAAAACCTTGCAACACGCAGGTTTGCCAGTAATCAAGGTGAGCGATTATACTGGCAGCCCGGAAATACTCGGAGGCAGGGTCAAAACTCTTCATCCCCGCATTCACGGAGGAATTCTGGCCCGCCAAAATTTGCCCGGAGACTTGGAGGAATTGACAGCTAATCAAATTCGTCCTTTAGATTTGGTAGTAGTTAATCTCTATCCTTTTGCCCAAACCATCGCTAAACCGGATTGTACTTTAGAACAAGCTATAGAAAACATTGATATTGGCGGTCCCACTCTACTAAGAGCGGCAGCGAAAAATTTTGCCCACCTGACAGTTTTGTGTAATCCCCATGGCTACTCAGCTTATTTGGCAGAATTAAAAAAAGGTGAAATATCCCAAGAGTTCAGACAAGCAAGGGCATTGGAAGCCTTTAATTTAACTAATGCTTACGATAGGGCGATCGCGGATTATTTAGCTTCTCTAACGGAGGATGTCCCCACCACCTATACCCTCTCGCTTCGCCAACTGCAATCTCTTCGTTACGGAGAAAATCCCCACCAAAGTGCCAGTTGGTATCAAACAGATAACTCGGGATGGACCACGGCAACGAAACTGCAGGGCAGAGAACTGAGTTACAATAATTTAGTCGATTTAGAAGCAGTGCGGCGGATTATTGCTGAATTTCAAGAGGAACCAGCAGCGGTAGTGTTAAAACATACCAACCCCTGCGGTGTAGCCATAGATAAGACTCTCGCCGCTGCCTACGAAAAAGCATTTAATGCCGACTCAGTATCTGCTTTTGGTGGAATTGTAGCTTTGAACCAACCCATTGATGCTGCTACAGCTACAGCCCTGAAACAAACTTTTCTCGAATGCGTGGTAGCCCCTGGATCCAGTCCAGATGCCAAAGAAATTTTGGCAGCTAAGTCTAAGTTAAGAGTCTTGTTATTGCCAGATTTGGCAGCAGGACCGAAACAGACAGTGAAGGCCATTGCTGGCGGGTTTCTAGTGCAGTTGCCAGACGATAAAATTGACAGTCTGGAAAATTGGCAAATTGTCACCACCAAGCAACCTACAGTAGAGCAAACAGCAGAATTGACCTTTGCTTGGAAAGTAGCCAAATACGTTAAATCCAACGCCATTGTGATTAGTGGAAATCTCACCACCCTAGGTATAGGGGCAGGACAAATGAATCGAGTGGGAGCCGTTAAAATCGCTTTGGAACAAGCGAAGGGCAAAACAAAGGATGCTGTTTTAGCCAGCGATGGTTTCTTTCCCTTCGATGACTCGGTACGGACGGCAGCTGCAGCAGGCATTACAGCTATTATCCAACCGGGAGGTTCCATCCGGGACCAGGACTCCATCGCCGCAGCCAATGAATTGGGAATTGTGATGATATTTACAGGGATGCGGCACTTTTTACATTAAACTTGTGCTGTAAAGAAAAACCGTGCTAAGATATTCCATGGGGTTCTTCAGACCGAACTAAACAGCAGCCTGCAAGTAAGCGATCAATCAAAACCGTTAGAGAGCAGGGAATGTTTCTGGATTATTGAGGGACATTCCTGTGGTGCGAGGTTCCTCAATTGTTACAAAGTTGGAGTGATTTAATGTCAATATTTGTCGGTAATCTCCCTTATGAAGTTACCCAAGATGACTTAAAGGACGTATTCAAGGAATACGGAACAGTCAAACGAGTTCATATTCCCACCGATAAGGAATCAGGGGAAATGCGGGGTTTTGGTTTTGTAGAAATGGAAAGCGAAACTCAAGAACAATCAGCCATTGACGAATTAGATGGTGCTGAGTGGTTGGGAAGGGAGTTAAGAGTCAATAAAGCTAAACCACGTAAGGAAGGTGACCGTCGTCCCCGTAGGTAATAAAGAGAAATATTCTCAATTAATTTAGTTTGATTCCTCCTGACCCAGCTGGGGTGGGAGGAAAATCTGCTTGTTTTGTGTTATCTTGGAGCTCTGTGGCTAAATTGCCTCGGGAACCAAACTACAAACTAAACAATCGCTCGAACTCTTAAAATGTTTGTCAACTTAGCTCAATTACTGAAATTTATCAGGAGGAAACAACAGAATGACCCAAGTGGTTGTGGGACAAAATGAGAATATAGAATCAGCTTTACGTCGATTTAAGCGTCAAGTATCGAAAGCAGGTATTTTTGCTGATATTAAGCGTCGTCGTCACTTTGAAACACCTATTGAAAAGAAAAAGCGGAAAGCGATTGCCAGACGGAAGAAGCGGTTTCGTTAAATGGTTGTTGGTTGTTGGTTGTTGGTTGTTTGTTATTGGTTGTTTGTTATTGGTTATTTGTTATTGGTTATTGGGAGTCGCTATAAGCTTGATCCAAAAATTAATAAAACAATATATATAGCGCTTCGCTCCTAAAGTGTCGTTACATACTACGTTTTTTAACCAAAGTAATACACTGGCTGCATCACCTTTGTACAAAGTGAAAGGGGCATTTTTCTTATCAACCTCTTAATTGCCTGCACTGAGCGTAGCCGAAGTGTTCATTGTTAATTGTTCATTGGGAATTGCTATAGGGTTTCTTGGTCATGAGTTACATCTATGATACTGGCCTATGAACCTGTTTAGTATTGAGTAAGAGCAACCAACCTGTTATTGTATAACTATTAACTATCCACTATCAACTGACAACTGCTATATTGCTAATTGCTAATTGTTAATTGTTAATTGTTAATTGTTAATTGCTAATTGTTAATTGTTAATTGTTAATTGATTAAAGAATTTGTTGAATGGTATAATTAGCTTGCGAGCCATAGCCACCACCGAAAAGATTAAAATGATTGAGAATATGGTAGAGATTGTAGAGGTCTTTACGCTTTTTATAACCGGGATCTAAGGGCCAAACTTCGTTATAACCGCGATAAAAAGCAGCAGGAAAACCACCGAAAAGTTCGGTCATAGCCAAGTCCACCTCGCGATCGCCGTAATAAGTAGCGGGATCGAAAATAACAGGCTCCCTATCTAAGGTAACAGCAGCATTTCCCGACCACAAATCCCCGTGAACTAAAGCAGGTTGAGGGGATGTATCCCCTAAAGATTGCCTTACTGCTTCTACCACCTTAGTTAGATCTGGGAAATTACCTCCCCTACCCTTGGCCAATTTTAACTGGTAGCCAATGCGGTGTTCGGCAAAAAAATCCGCCCAGTTCTCAGTCCAAGTATTGATTTGGGGTGTAGAACCGATGGTATTGTGCCGTTCCCAGCCAAACCGATCCGCTCCACCAGCCCGGTGCATTGCTGCTAGCTGCCTTCCCATGTTCTCCCAGCACTTATCGCCCCCCCTGGAACCTAACTCCAGCCATTCTAAGACAATATAGCTGGAACTAGCAGCAGTTCCCCAACAAATAGGTTGGGGTATTCTAATAGTTTGGGTAGCGAACATTTGCTGCAAACCCAAAGCTTCAGCAGCAAACATTTCTACTTGCTGGGCGCTATTGAGCTTAACGAAATAAGTATCGTTATTGCCAGAAATCTGATAACCCTGATTGATACAGCCGCCACCTACAGAACGACGATTTTCTATTCTAAATGGCTTTGTTGTAACCGCAGCAATTGCTGTTTCAATTTCTTTCCACATATATATTAGTTGATAGCTTATTAGAGAGCAGTGAGCAGTGAGCAGTGAGCAGTTATTAGAACATTTATTTGGGTTACTAGTTAGAGTTAGAAGAGTATTTTAATAGAAAACAAGAGGTTAAAATATTGCTCCCGATAATATCATCTTGCGCAGCAGCGATGAACTCCGGTGCTAATTGATTTTGGCTGTATTAAGCAAGTAGCAGCCACCGCCCAATCTCAATTAACTACAGGAGCAACATCGGCAAGTGCAACTCAAGTAGGAAAAATGGGCTATGCTCCTGGCGAAATTTGGCAAGGGGTGGATCATCAGACAAAAAGGCTATACTGCGATTTGTAGAACAAACAATACACTATGAAAATTATAGGTAAGCTTTTAGGGTTTGGCTTGATTTTGTTAGGGGTTTATTTCCTCGGTAAAAATATTTTCTTTACGACTGGTGGGTACAACTACTCGTTTTGGCGAGGCATCTCTGCGGATTTAGCTGTGATGACTTTGGCTGGTGGTGTCACTTGTCTCTTTGCGTTGCCCAGTGAACATAAAACCTTGGGTTGGTTTTTGATTGGTGGTGCCATCCTGCTCATTTTTGCGGGTGGTATGGCTGTTCTTAAACCTGTGAGTTTATGGCAACTGTTTATTTCTCTTGGCTCGATGAGTGCCGGCTATCAATTAATTCGCACGGGCAGGATCAATTTCTAGCGATTCATTATTTTTCACAACCCGTTTTGAACTTGAAACGACTGTTTGAGATCACGGTGATCCGCAGTTGTTTCTTAGTGGCTTCTGGACTTGTGGCGGTCGTTGAGGTTTCTGGAGAGTTATACTGCTCTCCAAGGTTGCTCTATCGACAACAAATAACAAACAACAAATAACAAACAACAAATAACAAACAACAAACAACCAATAACTAACAACCAACAGGTTTCATTCCCACCATACCGTAAGCTTCTGGAGAAAGATAGCGTTGTACAGCAGCTCGAACATCCTCAGCGGTTACTGCTTTAATGACAGCGGGATAATTGAGAGCTGGTTCTAAATCTCCCAACTGAGAATAGTAGTAACCGTAGAGATTAGCGCGATCGCTCGGTCGTTCGTTACTAAAGATAAACTGATTGGCTACCTTGGTACGAATACGATCTAGATCTGATGGGTCAATGGGTTCTGTTTGCAGACGACGAACATGAGAGGCGATCGCCCTTTCCACTTCCCCTACATTTTCCGTTGGTAATTTAGCAGAAATATAAAACGCCGACTGTACTCTTTGAGTCATATTGCTGGCTCCGATGTGGGAGACCAAGCCCCGTTCTTCCCGCAAATCTCGAAACAGGCGAGACATCTTGCCTTGTCCCAAAATAGCAGCCACAACATCGAGGGCGTAAGTTTCCTTTAACTCTAAGATTCCCGGTACTCGCCAGAGCATGACCAAGCGCCCTTGTTGTAAATGGGTATCTGTATATTCTTGGCGGACAATTTCCCGAAAAGGTTCTTCCGGCTGCAGGGAATTAATTGGAGAATTAACAGAGCTGAAAATCCCTGGATTATCTTTATTATTGCCTGTCTTATTATCCAAGTGCTGGCTGGGCTGAAGCTCCTCAAATCCCTCTGCGACAATTTCAATTAACTTTTCTACAGGCAGATTGCCCACCGCCACAGCAGTCATGGATTTAGGTCTATACCATTGAGCATAAAAATCCCGCATTTGCCATGGTTGTAAATGCTCGATCACCTCAGTAGGACCCAGTACCGGACGGCGATAGGGCAGCTGCTGAAAACAAGTTTCCATGGCTCGGTAAAAAGTGCGACGACGGGGATTATCTTCTGCACGGCGAATTTCTTCTAAGACTACGAATCGCTCCCGTTCAAAAGCTTCTTCTGGAATGGAGGAATTTAAAATTACATCTATTTGCAAAGGAGCTAATGAAGCGAAATCTTGCGGGGCAGTAGTAATGTAATAGTGGGTATATTCTTGACTAGTTGCCGCATTGGTTACCGCCCCTCGTTCTTCGATCAAGCGCTCGAACTCCCCATTTTCCAGAAGATTAGTGCCTTTAAAGACCATGTGTTCTAGAAAGTGAGCCATACCGTTAATTTCATTTGCTTCCAATGCGGAACCCACATTGAGCCAAATATTTAAATTAACTGCTTCCACAGGCATTTGCTCGGCAACAATAGTTAAACCATTGGGCAGTTGGCGAACTGTGGGCTCGTTGAGAGTTGAAGATTTCAGCAGGGTTGATGTCATCAGTGGTGCGCTTGGGCCATTACTCTTACCATGATGAACTACTTCCGGTTAGTTTGCCAGGAGCAATGAAGCAACCAGCTATTTTATTTTTTCTTGTTAAAATTAAAATAAGAAAACTATTGATTTTTCATTGCTAATTGTTTATAGTTTATTGCTTGTTGCTATAGTCTAGTTTGAATAATTTCCCTTTTCTCACTTCGCACAATCATGGAATCCAATTTGAATGATCCAGAAAATAGCCCATCCAGAGGAGTTTTAGCCCTAATCAAATTGATTAACGAATCCCAGGATGAATCAACTCGCTCTCAAGCAATATTAACCTTGGGTAAAACTGGTGTGGATCATCCTACAGTTATTAATGTGTTAGTAGAATTAATTAATAATTCTGAGTCGGCAAAAATTCGTTCTCAAGCTGCAAACAGTATAATTAAAATAGGGAAGGAAAACCAACTAGCCATCGCAGCTGTGACGGAATTAATCGCTAATAATGAATCTGAATCTATTGATTGGCTAGCAATAGAGATTTTAGCAACTATTGGCAATGGTATCCCTTCAGTAGAAGCTATTGTAGTAGAGTCAATCCAAAAGTTACCTAATGAAGAAAGTCGCTACCATGCGGCTAAAAGTTTATTGAAACAAAGTCCAGGAAACCCCATAGCCATTGCTGCTTTAGTAGACATAATCCAAACTTCTACTAGGGAAGAAACTCTCAAGCAAGTCGTAGAAAGTTTAGGGAAACTAGGAGAAAACAACCAAACAGCCATTGATGCTCTCGTAGAGTTAATTGGTAAATCTCCCAACCGAGCTATTCGTTCTCAAGCTGGTCAAAGCTTAGAAAAAATAGGCAAGAATAATCCCAAGGCGATAAATGCATTGACTCAGTTAATTCAAACTAATATTGATGAAAGAATTCGGTTGCAAGGAACTGATATTTTGAGTAAAATTGACAATGGCAACCTAACAGCGATTAAAGTGCTGGAGGAATTAATCGAAACAGCTCGCCATAAAACTACTAAACTGCAAGCAATGAATATTTTAAAGCAACTTCAACTAGAAGATATATACATACAATAAAGAAAAATATGGCGTTAGATTAACTTGAAATATCAACTGTCAACTATCAACTATCCACTATCAACTATCAACTATCATGACTTCATTATCACAAAGAATAAGGGAATTTTACGATGCCTCCAGCGGACTGTGGGAAGATGTTTGGGGGGAACACATGCACCACGGTTATTATGGCAAGGGAGGCAAATCTAAAATCAATCGCCGTCAAGCGCAAATAGATTTAATTGAGGAATTATTGCGTTGGGGAGGAGTAAAAGAGGCAGAAAATATTTTGGATGTTGGTTGCGGTATCGGGGGAAGTACTTTATATTTAGCGGATAAATTTAACGCTAATGCTAAAGGAATTACTCTTTCTCCCGTTCAAGCCTCTCGGGGTGAAGGGCGAGCCAATGATGCAAGTTTAAGTAAGAGAATAGAGTTTAAAGTTGCTGATGCTTTAAACATGCCCTTTCCAGATAATAGTTTCGACCTAGTTTGGTCCTTGGAAAGTGGCGAACACATGCCAGATAAGTTACAATTTTTACAGGAATGCTATCGGGTTCTCAAACCTGGTGGAACCTTTTTAATGGCAACTTGGTGTCATCGTTCCACTGATTCTCTGGCGGGAGCATTAACTGCAGATGAGAAAAAACATTTAGCTGACATCTATCGAGTTTATTGCTTGCCCTATGTTATTTCTCTACCAGAATATGAAACCTATGCTCTTCATTGTAATTTCCAGAATATCCAAGTAGATGATTGGTCTATAGAAGTTGCTCCTTTTTGGAACGTAGTGATAGATTCTGCTTTCAATCCCAAAGCAATTATGGGACTAGTACAAAGCGGTTGGCCAACAATAGAAGCTGCTTTTTCCCTCGGTTTAATGAGTCGAGGTTACGAAAGAGGTTTGATTCGTTTTGGCGTACTTTCTGCTAATAAAGAATTATAACAGTGGATAGTGGATAAAAGTTGAGTAGGGTGGGCATTGCCCACCACAGGACTTATAGATGGGATTCAGTGTTATTTTGAAGGAAGGAGAACCTAGAAAAAGTTTTGGATTTAGTTGAATAGACAGGTATCATAGATTTACCTCATGAGTCCAAGAAACGCTTATTTACTCCTCCACTTATACGACGAACCTCTTGAGAGTCTAGTAGACTTCATCATGAGTTCCAATATCAAGTAGTACAATAACTTCCCTTGATGTTTCCGTATCTTGTTCAATTGAGAAAACTAGACGACAGTCATAACCACAGGAACAAGCTTGAAGACCGTTCAGTTTCCCACTTAATTTGTGAGTCCCTAAACTTGGGGCAAAAACATCGATTTCCATTTGTTCGAGAGTATTTTGAACTCGTTTTTGTAATCTACTATCTCCCTTAACGAACTTCCGAAATACTCGCTTAAATTTTGCAGTGGTAACAAGTTGCCTCATGCCTCTGTATCATCCAAACATTGACGTAGTTCTGCAATAACATCTTTAGCCGATTGTGGAGGCAACTTACCGGCGCGGAAATCATCCAAGCTTTGTCGAGCATCTCTTGCTATTTCTGTCCGTCTATTTTCATAGCGACGTTGCTGTAGAATTTTGATCAGCATCTCTTGATGCTCCTCAGGCAATTGTGAAGCATCTTCTAAAACTCGATCGAGGGTATTCATGACATATAGCAGTTGACAGTTGATAGTGGACAGTTGATAGCTCCTGAGGTCGAATTCAAAATTCAAAATTCAAAATTCAAAATTTAATTCGTGGCGAATGTCTCCGCAAAAAATGGCAGAAACTAGAAAAGCCTTATTCCTCTTGGGTTTTAGCTTGTTGTCAATTTCAAGATTCGGTCGAGTTATACAGCAACCTGCGGTTGCTGGAACTCAATACTTAACACGTTCATAAGCCAGTATATAATGTACCTCATGAGTCCAAGAAACCCTATATAATTTTTCTTTACTTAGAAATTATAACTAATTTTTTAGGATAAGGATATGTCGGTAAAGCCCAACTGCACCTACCAGCGCTTCTCTTCGAGATCGCCTTGCTAATAAATTAATATGAAATCT
>JH611002.1 GCA_000252485.1 Prochloron didemni P4-Papua_New_Guinea
TAGCAAACATTTTCGTATTTGATATTAATATGAAATCTGAAAAAGAATGCTACAGATAAAATAATGTTATAAGAATTTGTAGGTTGGGTTGAGCGATAGCGAAACCCTTCGACTGTCGCGGTCACTGAGCGCTCGCCCTGAGCGTAGTCGAAGGGTAGCCGAAGTGCAGGGACCGCCCAACACAAGTTTACTGGGTTTGTTGGGTTTCGTGACCTCAACCCAACCTACAATAGAGTGTGGTCAAAACCAGTTGGGTAGAAGATCTAGTTTTTTCAGAATGTTTTAACTGCCGTCCGTCAGGAGACTATTGATACTGCTTTTGACTACAGCGATAGGTGCTGTGGTGGGCAGTGCCGCACCCTACGTGTTTTCGTAAATCTGTAAAACAAATTAGTTTACGTAGGTGGGAGCATTTTTCCAGGATATATTCGTTTGGAATTCTTGGGAATATCAATCCATTGCAAATCTTGAAGACGATGTGTCAGGTTAGAAATTGTAACTCCCAATTCATCTGCCATAGCGTAAAGATGTTTCCAGTTGGTCAAGTCCCGTCCTCTTCTTTTATCCTCTAATACATGTCGAGGCATTAGCAAACAACTGGCAAAATACTGAGCTTGCCATTCTTGTCGATTATCCTCAGTTTGATTAGGAGTTTCATGGATTTTCTGCTCTTTCCTCGTGCGAGATAAAAATATCTCTGGTTGTGTAACTTTATCCCAAGGTAAATCCGTTTGGGGGAGATTTCTCTTAGCTTCATCTTGGTTAATATGAAGTACCCAATGTCCAATTTCGTGAGCTATAGAAGAGTTTTCAAAGCCTTCAGATGACTCTTGATTGCTTTCATTGACTACAATTTTTCCCTCTGTTGGCCAGATTACTGCTGCTGTATCGGCAGGTAAGTTCAAGTAATCAATATCTAATCCTAAAAACTCAGCTACGCGACTGGGATCCAGAGGCCATTTTGGCTTGTATTGAGGTGTTTTTTCCATCCTCATGAGAATTTCACGAGCTAATTTTTCAATTTCTTCTTTTTGATAAAATCGATATGACTTAAATAAGCTCAATTTTATTACTCCTCAGTTGTGGGTTTTTCATCCTGAAGCCATTGGTTGACCAAATTAGGATTTTGAGTATTTTCCCTAATTTTGCGGAATAAAGCAGGCATTTGTTGATAGTTGTACTTGAGAAACTCTTCGAAATATCTAGCATCATCTTCTGTCATCCTCCCCGCTAGGTAGATTAACTCCTTAGCATTTAGGTGGAGATGAAGCGCTAACTTATGAATCACATCCTCGCTGGGGGGAGTTCCAGCATGGTCGTTTTCTAGTTTAGACAGATAGGTGTAATTTACCCCTATCTGTTTTGCCAGCTCGCGCTGACTGAATCCTTTGTCCTTACGAGCTTGGCGAATAATTTGGCCAAAAGTCTTATTCACCTTTCGCTCCTCAATCATTAAGAAAATATAAATTTATGTTGATTGGGTTGGTCAACATGGCCAAGTTGCTAATTTTGTGCAATACTATGAGTATAGACCAATCTAGGACAGGACTTACGCAAACAAGCCGAGAAACCGGGTTTCTCATCCGGATAAAACGGCTAAAATCCAGAATTTTAGTTCAGAAACCCGGTTTCTGCGTAGTCGTATAGCCCAATACTATGAGTATAGCCCAATCTAGGACAGGACTTACGCAAACAAGCCGAGAAACCGGGTTTCTCATCCGGATAAAACGGCTAAAATCCAGAATTTTAGTTCAGAAACCCGGCGAATGCTAAGTCGTATAGCCCAATACTATCAGTATAGCCCAATCTAGGAGTCTCGCACGTGAGGAAAATTTGGGACTTTGCCAGTTACAACCTCTTGTCTCTGTTCTCTCCACCAGTAGGTCGAGAACATTGGCACTGCCATATGAAGCGGGGTTTTACGAAAGCACGGAAGAAAGAACCAGAAGTGAAGCGTCTTTTAGAACAAGACAACACTGCTCAAAGGATTGGCATTCTGGCGCAACGGGGGGTTTATGAATTTCATCACCATCCTTTGACGCTCCATAGAGGAGATGTTGTGGAGGAAATCGCAGAGATTTTGCACTTGAATGAAGAATCAGTACTGGTTCAGCAACGAGTAATTGAAATCCTCAAAAACTACCAAGATAAACCCCTTTTATTAGGCAAAAAAATCATTCAGCTCAACCGAGGAGATGAAGGATTTCCAAAACCCATCTCCATGGAGCATGGAAATTATCGCTTTAACTTATATGCAGCAATTGACTGCATTTTTGAAGAGTCTGATGGAACCGTTCATATACTGGATTTCAAAACTGGCACATCTGACTTCGATGTACGTCAGGGATACATTTACTTGTTGGCTGCTAGTTATTTTTATCCCCAGGGAAAGGCTGTTGCTTCCTTCTATAACTTGGAAACTGGGAAACAATCGGAACCTCTTTCGGCAAGCGATGTTGCACTTGAATCTTATAAGATTGAACTGGCGCGAATAGCTAAACAACATCAGCAAGATTTGAGCAATTACCGCTTTAACCGCAGGGAGTTTAGTGACATTTTTCCGCCTAATCCCGGTGTTAGTTGCTCCTATTGTCCGTTTAACTCAATATGTGAATTTTCTCTTGAGGAGGTTGCTGCATGACCGCTACGATTTCACCAACTGCTGCGAAAACTAGTTCCAACCCATTGTTTTTGAGCGAGATTTTCCCTCTGGAAATTACCAAACTCAATCTATTGCGCTTTCGACTTACTCCTAAAGTTGAGCGGAAAAATGGCAATCGTTTAAGTTGGCGTTTGAGTCAAAAGTTTCCCGAGATTGTTTTCATCTGGTATAAGAGAGAGGGAGAGAAAGAGGGGGATTTTTGGGGTTTGGCCAAATCAGATGGAACAATTCCTAGTGTACCTGAGTTGAAAGAAAGATTAACCCAAATTCAAACAGAATTAAGACAAGAATTGGGAGATATCTACTCTTCGTTTAAATCGGTACGAGACCTGGAGAGAACATCTGGTATTGAAGCTGAACTAGCTGTTCGAGTTCTGAAAATAGTTCGTCCTTTCTATTTTCCCCCTGTTTGGTCTGATAAAGGAGTAGAAGTGAAACGAGAAATAAACTTTTGGTCAGAAACTATAGAGCTAAACAAAAGCTTACGACCGGCTCTAGCTTTAACAAGTGGCAGCAATTTTATCTTTAAAGAAGATTTGGCTCATTTCTACGAAAATCATCCCTATCGCAACGATGCTGAAAAACTTTTGAGCCAACTAAAAGTTAGGGACATAGACAAAGGTAGTTTCGGCACTGTTATTGGCATTGAAGGAACTGTTGGAGAACGTCGAGAAGAACTGCTCCAATGGAAACCAGCTTCAATTAGTGAAAAGGCTATTAAAGAAGCACCCGACGAGCAACCAGTGGTAGTGGTTAAATTTGGCAAAGGTAGCAAAGAGTTTCACTACGCAATGGCTGCTCTCCGTCCTTGTGTTACTCCTGACACTGCGGCAAGATTTGCAGTGGATTACGGAGATTTACTCAAGCGAACTAAAATTACTTACGAAGAGAGAAAAAAACTGTTACTTTCTGCCAAAGAACAAGCAACAAAAGCTTTAGCTGATTATGGATTTCAGTTAGATATAAGTGTCAACAGCCTCCAGTATCGGGAATCATTCTTACTACTTTCTCAAAAGTTGGAAGAAACTCAGCTTTTATTTGGTAACAGGGTTACTAGCATTCAAAATAAAATTCTTGCTGGTTTATCTCGAGGTGGTGTTTATCGTCGCCATCAGGATTATGACTCGGCACCAATTCGTCTAGCCGCTCTTAAACTTTGCGATAATATTAGGCTCACTCCTCTTCTGGAAAAAATTCAAGAAAGACTTAAAAAATATGGCTTTGACAGTAATATTGCCCCAGAACACATGAAAGCTGTATCTCTAGCTAATTTAACTGGAGTTGATGCTAGAGCCAAAGTAGAGAGCGCCATTGATGAATTAATGACGATACCCGTAGATCTAGTGCTGATTTTTCTGCCTACTAGCGATCGCCAAGCTGATGATACTAAGGGTGACAGTTTATATTCTTGGATTTATTCTCGGTTGCTTCGACGGGGAATTGCTAGCCAAGTAATTTATGAAGATACAGTGCGAAAGGTTAAATCTCAGTATCTTCTCAACCAAGTTATTCCGGGAATTCTAGCCAAATTAGGGAATTTGCCATTTGTTCTCGCTCAACCCATAGAAATTGCCGATTATTTTGTTGGTTTAGATATTTCCAGAGCTAGCAAAAAGCAAGCAGTTGGCAGTATTAATGCTTGTGCTAGCGTTCGTCTCTATGGTAAACAAGGGGAGTTTATTAGCTATCGCTTAGAAGATGCTCTAATTGAAGGAGAAGAAATTCCTCAACTAATACTAGAAAGGTTTCTACCTCAAAATAAGCTAAAAAATAAAACCGTACTCATTTACCGCGATGGTGGATTTTGCGGCGACGAGGTTAAACATTTACAAGCAAGAGCCAAAGCAATTGGCTCCCAGTTTATTTTAGTGGAATGCCGCAAATCTGGCATTCCAAGGTTATATAATTCAAGAAACCAAAAGATTCAAGCTCCCAACCAAGGTTTAGCACTGCGTTTATCTTCCCATGAAGTAATTATCATCACGACTCAAATTACCGAGAAAGTCGGTAGCCCCCAACCTTTGCGCTTAAAAGTTATTCCTAATGAAGAACAGCAAGTATCAATGGAAAGTTTAATCCAAGCTACTCTCCTACTTACTCTACTTCATCATGGTTCCCTCAAACCACCTCGCTTACCCATCCCTCTTTTTGCTTCCGATCGCATGGCTTATCGAAGATTACAAGGTATTTGTCCCGGTTCCTTGGAAGGCGATCGTCAATTCTGGTTGTAGATTTCCTGTTCTACGTGTTTGTTGAATAAAAAGCTTTTAATAGTTTCAAAACCGATTCTGTAGGATAGCACCACCGTGCTATCCTACGTTGATATTTTAACTTCTGAAAGGTATTTGATAAATTGCAGGTCGATACTTTGGTGTTGGGATAGACTTTCCTTCAGTTTTGGCTGTTTCTAACCATGCTGCTTTGGCTTGCAAAACTTCCTGAAGTGCTTCTTCTTCTGTTGCACCACAAGCAGAGCAGTACTTAAGATCGGGAATATCAGCAATATAACCGCCATCTTCTTCGCTATAAAAGATGTTGATGTGGTAACCTGTCATCTGTCATCCTCCAAATTTAGGGCATATTCTTCAATAAGAATTATAAACTGATGAACCTGATACGGGACAGCTTTACCTTTGCGATTTTGCAAATTGACAATTTCTGGAATATTAGGATGGATAAATATATGGTGACTTCCACGAACGCGAGATAATCTAAAACCAAATGCTTTCACTAACAAGACTAGTTCGTCAAACTGGATGTTCTTGGAACCAGACAAAACTTTTTCCAGCAGTTTACGTTTTTTTGTCATTTTGTTCAACTTGCTAAATGTATTATTCGCCTTTATTGTAACTTGCTTCGGTGTCCCTCCAGACTTTCACTTAGCTGGGGGTTTATTTCCCGAAACCGCTAACGAAGTTTGGAAACAAACTCCTGCAGCGTTCATCAATATAGTCTTTGCTACTTTATTCCTTATTCCTAGGAGAAACTATTCCCAACCCCAAGGATATTTGGCGCAAAACTTTCCCTCAACTAGCCTTCAGTAACACTCTCGCTTGGGGACAATATGTAGTGGGTATCTTACTGACTATGTTGGTTTTAGTTCCTTTCTTTCATCTGGACCCAGTTGCAGCAGCGTTAATTGAAATTGCTTTTGAAGGGGGACACGGAACTGCAGCGGGGATGGCTGATAGTTTGAGCAAGTTGAATTTTCCTGAAGGAGGAGATAAAGTATTTGTCCCGGTTCCTTGGAAGGCGAGCGTCAATTCTGGTTGTAGATTTTCTGTTCTACATGTTTACCTCAGCTCAGGCAATATAGAATTTGCAGGACTTATAGATGGGATTCAGTGTTATTTTCAAGGAAGGGGAACCTAGAAAAAGAGTTTTTTAGTAGGGTGGGCATTGCCCACCACAACATCTATCGATATAATCAAAAACAATTGAATTTTATATTCTCAATAGTCGCGGCTCACCCGCGATTGTTAGGCAGCCCAGAGGGCTACCCCAAATCTAATCAATAGATATTTAGCCCCAAACAACTACTTTGGACCACACCCGATTCATACAGCTACAAGCCGATAAAGAGTAACACCAATGATTGATATATCAACAACCAACACTTCGACTACGCTCAGTGCAAGCAACAAACAACCGACAACAAACCCACTTTACAGTTTCTGGAAGTTTTCCCGGCCCCACACAATTATTGGCACTAGTCTGAGTGTACTAGCACTTTATTTAATTGCCGTAGGAAATATGGCAGAAATAATAAACTTCAATTATCTTGGCTATTTCCTAGCAGCTTGGTTTGCTTGTTTGTGCGGTAACATTTATATAGTCGGTCTCAATCAATTAGAAGATGTGGCGATCGACAGGATTAATAAACCTCACCTTCCTTTAGCTTCTGGAGAATTTTCCCAGCAACAAGGACAATGGATTGTGGGAATTACAGGTATCCTAGCATTAATAATTGCTACATGGCAAGGACCGTGGCTATTGGCTACAGTAGGGATAAGTTTAGCTATTGGCACTGCTTACTCTTTTCCCCCAATTCGCTTGAAGAGATTTCCTTTCTGGGCAGCTATTTGTATCTTAACAGTGCGGGGAGCAATAGTCAATTTAGGACTATTTTTGCACTTCAGCAATAAGTTACATCAATTAGAGTATTTATCTGCTGCTGTTTGGGCTTTGACCTTATTTATTTTGTTCTTTAGCGTGGCGATCGCCATTTTCAAAGATGTACCAGACCTAGAAGGAGATCAGCAATATGGCATTGCTACCTTTACCATTATCATGGGAAAGGTAGCGGTGTTCAATCTTGCCAACGCTATAATTATTAGTTGCTATGGGGGAATGATTCTCGCTGCTATTTTTGCCCTTCCTGGAGTTAATCGGTTATTATTAGCCATGGTTCATTGCGGTTTACTGGGTTTACTTTGGTGGCGCAGTAGGAGAGTAGACTTGGAAGATAAGAGAGAAATTGCTAGTTTCTACCAATTCATCTGGAAGCTTTTTTTCCTAGAATACTTGTTATTTCCAGTGGTTTGTTTGCTTTGATGAACGTAGTATCCCCCACCCCCCTGTATCCCCCCTTGATCCCCCCTTCAAAAGGGGGGCAGGGGGACTTTGAAAATATGAGTTTCTTCACACAACAAACAACCAACAACAAACAACCAACAACAAAGCCTAGATATCATGAATACTATGATTGAAAACAGCAGCAAAAATTCATAAACAACAAACAACCAACAACAAACAACCAAGAACAAACAACCAACAACAAATAACCAAGAACAAACAACCAACAACCAACAACCAACAACCAACATGATACACGGCTTTATTCCCCCAGAAAGGTTTTTCCCCTATCTAACTTGGTGCGATATTGAAGCAATGACGGATAAGGAAAATACAGTCATTATTCAGCCAGTGGGAGCGATCGAACAACACGGTCCTCATTTACCTCTTGTGGTAGATGCAGCTATCGGGATGGGGGTGCTGGGAAAAGCCTTGAGCAAGTTAGATAAACAGATTCCCGCCTATGCTCTGCCCTGTCTTTACTATGGCAAATCCAACGAACACTGGCACTTTCCCGGAACCATTACTCTTTCTGCCCAAACCCTACTAGAGGTAATAGAGGAAATGGCAGCTAGTATCTATCGAGCGGGGTTTCGCAAGTTAGTCTTGATGAACTCTCACGGGGGACAACCTCAGGTAATGGAAATTGCAGCCAGGGATATTCATCAACAGCATGAAGATTTTCTCGTTTTTCCCTTATTTACCTGGCGAGTTCCCAATCTTGCCTCTGAATTATTGACTGAGAAAGAATTAGAATTAGGTATCCACGCTGGAGATGGAGAAACTAGTCTCATGCTTTCTTTATTGCCAGATTCGGTTAAAATGGATAAGGCAGTGAAAGAATATCCTCGGGGTTTGCCAGAAGATAGTTTGCTCAGTATGGAAGGTAAATTACCCTTTGCTTGGACTACTCGGGAATTAACCGAAAGTGGAGTGCTGGGAGATGCAACTGTGGCGAGTAAGGAGAAGGGCGATCGCCTTTTAGCTTCTCTGTCTGATAGTTGGGTAGAAGTAATTAAAGATATTTATAAGTTTCGTCAACCCCAAGGAATCAATGAACAATGAACAATTAACAATTAACAATGAACAATGAGCAATAAACAATAAACAATTATCAATTATCAATATTTCTCTTGTAAGGTGTGTTAGAGAGATAAGCCTAGTGTATTACAAAGAAATTCATTTAACATCAGCAGGAAACACCTATAATGGTTGTTTATACATTCTTAGAGAAAAGGGGTGTAGCCTTTCATCTGAAGACTACGGCGATGAGGGATTGATTTACCGAGCTGAAAAAGACGGTGCTACTTTTGCAGCGGATTCACCAGTAGAGTTGCTTGGACTGTATACGCTCTGGGAAAATTTGGGAGTTGATTGGAATCATCAAGATCCAAACATTTTAGATGAGGTAACTCTCGGAAGATACATAGTGGAAATTTGGGGCGATAAAAGCTTGGTGAATATATCTAAACTGGTAGCGAATGAACTAAATATCTCTAAAAGATCTAAAAATTTTTTAGTAGAGGTAGGATTACCTAGTAAAGAGGCGAACCTATCCATCAGGTTTCTAGTGGAACAAGACCGGATTATTCGACTAAGCGAGATTTACACTAAGAATAGTTTCTGTTTAGGTCACTTTAAGAATTTACTTGTAATTGGCATAGAGGAGGATAAATATTATTTGTGTATTGACGAGACTCATGACAGCGAGGGAAAGGTTGTGTCTGTAGATCTCACTTCAAGTAACCCTTCAGTTAGATTTGTTAATTCAAATATCGTGTCCTTTTGTGAGTGCTTGACCGTTTATCGCGAACTGAAAATAAAAGCAGAAGAAGCTGATATTAATGATGAGAAAATTCACTCTTTGCTGGCACAAAGACTTAAAATAGAAATTAATGAGGTAGATTCGGAAGCATTAAGTTCCAAAGAAAATTGGTGGTATCTAATTATTGAAAAAATTCAGAAAAAAAGGTTGTCTCTCTTCGGAATAAATTAACAATCAACAATTATCAATTATCAATTATCAATATTTTTTTTAGGGTGTGTTAGGGCCATAGGGCGTAACGGGGTGTGGTCAAAAGTAGTTGTTTGATTTGTCAATTGTGGGGTAGCCCTCTGGGCTGCCTGGCTTTCAGGATAAGCCGCGACTGTTGAGAATATAAAATTCAACTGTTTTTGACCTCATCCGGCGTAACCCACCAGCCAGTATCTATCACTAGAAGTATACAATACAATAGAACGCACGTCAATTTGACGTGCGAAAAGCAAGTTAAATATTGGCAGAATACGTTCATTGAGGTTGTTAAATAGTAAAGGATGGTCTGTGAAAGAGTCTTTAGGCAGCTCCATGTTTTCCATAGCATTCTGCTGCATTAATTGCTTCTTTTATTTTACCAGCTTTTAGGCTTTCTAGAGGAGTCTTTCCTTCCAGGCGTATATCTCCAGTCTGTAAAAACGCTAACTTCGTCCAGTCTCCCCACTCTTCTAGTGCAGCTAATACTCGATCCAAGCCTGGAATCAGCTTGCCTTCATGGAATTGCCACTTGGGATATAGATATCCTCCCTGATCGTCAGGTAGCCCCGCTAGCGTTCCTTTCTCAGTCCGTCGATTTACTTCTTGAGGAGTCATACCTAGTAGTTCTCCTACCTGTTTGTTGGTCAACCCGACTTTTTTATACTGACGGAGTAAATTTTCTTTTCTTTTTTTTCCTCTTTTACGGGCTGCTGCAAGAGGATCCGTTTTTGGTTCAGGATCTGGTTTTCTTAGATCTTGTTTTCTTTTTGGCAAACAAACCATCTTGCTATCCTCCTTTTTTGTTTGTCAATTTCTTTTCACCGTAAATTGCAATTACATTTATATTATATAGCAATCCTATCTGAGTTGTAAATTTTTTTTGTCTTGGTCTGCCAGCCTTCTTACAGGCTAAGGATTTCTGAAGGGGCGACAAGCGTTCTATCAGTGTTGAAGGACAAGGGTTTCAAGCGTCAGTCTCCGACAAAGATGCAGCCTGCGATCTCGATCAAAATTGATAAGATGGACGAAGAAATTAGGTTTTCCAGCTATGCGATCGCTTTCTTGGCGTATCAAAGACCTGTCAGGATGGTAAATCTTGGTTGGGATGTATCCGCTCAAAAGCAGAACTCACGAGGCTTTCAGCTTGCTTGTCGCCCCTAAATAAATTTTGGTTTAAATTTTATTAACTTTTGTTAAATTACTGAAGCCTATTAATTTCCTTGTTTTCCCAATAGAAGGGGATTATTGAAAAAAATTTGATATATAATTAGCCACAAAATGTCAATTATATCGACGATATGACTGTCTGAGTACCCAAAACATGAATGATAAGGAAAAGACCCAAGAGGCCCATCTAGCAAACCTGCGTGAAATTCTTCAGTGGTTCAAGAACCAAGGAGCAACAAATACGGATTTGGCTAACGGCTTAGGTCTTAGCCGTCCTGTGATTATCGACTTTATGACGGGATGCAGAAACGAACTTCCAGTTAACCGTGTCAATTTGATTGACTTTTACAATAAGTGTACTTCAACAGAAGAGTCAAACGAAGCAACACAGGAGTCAAAGACTCTAACAGAGAGGTTTAAGAAAATTGCTCGATACTTCTTTAACCAGGGCGGACTGGATGAATTACTTGAAGCAGCAGGTTTTCTCCCGAAGGAGAATGAGGCGATTAGGGTCACTCCTGAGAGATTCCCCCAAATTTCTCGAATCGTTGCTTTACTGGAACAGCTTGATTTTGTTGACTTTCAGTCTGTATCTCAAGAAATTTTGCTCATGACCAATAATAGGCTTAGACTGTCCGTCACTGGCGATCGCCCTGTTTTAAGTGGTCAGACAAAATTAATTGTGCAAAAAAATGGCTGAAGCCCTTACGAGTCAAGACAGGTTATATCCAATCAATTTTGTCCAAGTACTTATCCTCCTTTATTATTCTACTAAGGCGATCGCCTTTTAACTTCTCTGTTTGATAGTTGGGTCCGAGTAATCAAAGATATTTATAAATTCCGCCAACCTCAAGCAATCAATGAACAAATCTAATGGGCAGTTTCATGTAGTTCCGAGAACGAGGTCTGCACAATGAATCAAGATTGGTATGAGATCTGGGTTGATGAATCTCCAGAAGTTCCCTATATCCTATTGCTTTGTCCAAACAAAAGTAATAGCAAAGAACTGCTGATTATTGATCCCCAAGAAAAAAATGCAATTGTTCAAACAATGTCCGACTACGAATCTGCCATGTTATGGTTAACTGAAGATGAGTATACCTTGGTTCATGGCAGGATGCTCGAAGACTAAGGAGCAAACACTAACATTGGGGAGCAGCAAGTAGCTTGCAATTTTGCTAATGATGTAAACATACGATGATTGCTTAATTCTAAAAAGAGATGGGCGTATCCACACATTTCCTATAGGTCCAGAGCATCCTGCATTTAACAAACCTGCACCAACGAGGTAAAAAATGACACAAGCAATCACACTGCAAATCAGCTACGAGAATTCTAGCTCTGCGGAAATAAGAGAGATAGACCCAGCTGAATTAATGAAAACATTGCAGGGAAATGGCTATCAATATATAGATTTAGTAGGTGGTCCCATTGGAGAAATAACCAACAAGATTTCTCTGTATGTAGAGAATGACGCGGAATTTTTAGCTGAGGGATACTTTTCGTTAGAAGATAATCTTCAGGCGCACAAGGCTAGTTTTGAACACTTCTGCTATCTAGGCGATGGATTACTAGAAATAAGAGCAAAGGTGAATGGAGATGAAGTATCCGCAGTTTTTAATTATTGTCCAGGATTAGATGTATCTAATTTGATTTCTTACAAGTTGAAAATAACAATAGAACAATATATAGACATGTGGAAAGGAATAGTTCTTGGGTTGTTAACGGGACTTAAACAGAAAATAAAATCAAAGTGAGGTATAATGGTTTGCAAATAGCAGTTTAACGTTAAATAATATGACCCACATTCCGCTTGAGATGTAAACCAACGATGTTGGGTTTCGTAACCTCAACCCAACCTACAATCTTAAGGAGAAGCCTTGAAAGTCCCCCTTTGATAAGGGGGATTTAGGGGGATAGTCCCCATTTCTAGCAAACATTTTCATATTTCAGATAAAATAATTGTTCATTGCTCATTGCTATATCTATGGCTCTCATGACCACCCTCTCAGTTCCCGCCACTACTGCCAATCTCGGTCCCGGTTTTGACTGTATTGGAGCAGCTTTAACCATGTACAATCAATTCCAGTTCGCTCTTACGGACAGCCCCCAACAAGTCAAGATTACAGTAGAAGGGGAAGAAGCAGCAAGAGTAACTACAGATAAGAGCAATCTAGTCTATCAATCCTTTGAGAGATTCTATCAGCACCTAGGAAAAAACCCACCTAAGGTAGAAATTACCATTAATTTGGGCGTACCACTGGCCCGAGGTTTGGGCAGTTCCGCCACTGCCATTGTCGGGGGTTTGATGGGAGCAAATCAATTGGCAGGCAGCCCCCTAAGCAAGGAAGAAATCCTGGAATTAGCTATCGCTATAGAGGGACATCCCGATAACGTGGTTCCTGCATTATTAGGAAATTGTCAATTAGCAGCAGCTACAGGAAATAATTGGCAAATCTGTCCCGTTCCCTGGCAGGAAAATTTAGTCCCAGTAGTGGCAATTCCCAATTTTGAACTCTCTACAGAAGAAGCAAGAGCGGTACTTCCCCAAGAACTAAGCCGTGAAGATGCCATTTTTAACATTGCCCGCATGGGATTGTTAATTCGAGGTTTAGCTACGGGACGAAGAGAATGGTTGGAAGTTGGCATGGAAGACCAGTTACATCAACCCTACCGTCAAAGTTTAATTCGGGGCTACCAGGCGGTGAAATCCGCTGCCGTTGCTGCCGGAGCTTACGGTATGGCCATTAGCGGCGCTGGACCTACTCTACTAGCTATAACAGATAAAGCTGAAGCAGAAGCTGTTGCTGCAGCTATGGCTCAAACTTGGCAAACAGAAGGAGTAAAGGCGGAAGTGCGATCGCTCTCTCTCCATACTCAAGCAATTAACAATGAACAATGAACAATTAACAATTAACAATTAACAATTAAGAGGTCGATCGGAAAAATGTGTCTTTCGCTTTATACAAAGGTGATCCAGCCAATGCAGCACTTTTGTATAAAGAATGTAGCATGTTTTGACACTTTAGGAGCGAAGCGCTATCGGTGGGATAGAATTAACAACCAACAATAACAAGAAGACAATTAGATTTTCTGGGAAAATTCTCGATCGCTACTCTATCGATAGATTAGAGAATGGCTATTTTTATCTAGAGCAAAGTTTGAAATTTCAGATCGTATCCAGTGGCATGTTTATAAATAAAGATTAATCTTGCCATTAGTCCACCAGATTGATTTATGTGGTAGCATTAGGCTTGTGGTGGGCAATGCCCACCCTACTAT
>JH611003.1 GCA_000252485.1 Prochloron didemni P4-Papua_New_Guinea
GAAGGAGCTATCAACTATCCACTGTCAACTATCAACTATCCACTGCTATATGAAAACTGTTACTCTAGGTACTTCCCAGATCCAAATCACCCCCATCATCATGGGAACCTGGCAAACCGGAAAAAGGATGTGGACGGGAATAGATGATTCCGAAAGCATTAAAGCACTGCAAGAAGCATTTGCAGCGGGAATCACCACTTTCGATACGGCAGAAATATACGGTGAGGGTCACTCAGAACGTATTGTAGGAGAAGCACTAGCAAAAGTGCGCACTCAAGTTGTCTATGCTACCAAAGTATTCGCCAATCATCTTGAGTACGACGAAGTAATTGCTGCCTGCCATCGCTCCCTGCAAAATCTCAAAACCGACTATCTGGACTTATATCAAATTCACTGGCCTGCTGGAAGTTTCAAGAGTAAAGTGGTTCCCATTGAAGAAACCATGAAGGCATTAAACCACTTAAAAGAACAGGGAAAAATTAGAGCCATAGGCGTATCTAATTTTTCTCGTGCCCAACTAGAAGAGGCATCCCAGTACGGACGGATAGATAGCCTTCAACCTCCCTATTCTCTCTTCTGGCGGCAAGTAGAACAAGATGCCATGTTGCCTTATTGCATCCAAGAGAATATTTCTATTCTTGCCTATTCTTCTCTCGCTCAGGGACTCTTAACCGGTAAATTTGCAGCAGACCACCAGTTCCAGGAAGGAGATCATCGAGCCAAAAACAAGCTTTTTTGTATTAAAGAAAATTACCAGCGAGTACAAGAAGCTTTAACCCAACTGCGTCCTATTGCAGAGCGTAATAACTGTACTTTAGCTCAATTAGCCCTAGCTTGGCTAATCGCTCAACCCCAAACTAATGCTATCGTCGGAGCAAGAAATGCCACTCAATCCACAGCTAATGCCAAAGCAATGACAGTGATATTATCTCCTGAAGACTTGACAGAAATAGACGCTATTGGACGTACTGTGACAAACCACTTAGATAATAATCCTGTCATGTGGCAATTTTAATATGAAATCTAAAAAAGAATGCTACATATAGAGTAACAATTCGAGAGCTTTTACAGATAGAGCAACACTTTTATCTTAAAAGTCCCCCTTTGACAAGGGGGATTTAGGGGGATATGGCAACCAAATAGTAAAAGTAGAGCCAGGAAAAATCTCACTAACTTGATTGGGACTAATTAATTCAATTGTTCCCTCCATTTGTTCTATTAATTCCTTTGCGATCGCCAGTCCCAAACCGCTACCAGGAATATGCCCGTCCGCTTGAACTCCTCGGTAATGACGCTGGAAAATGTAGGGAATATCTTCAGCAGGAATGCCACAACCAGTATCTCTAATCACAATAGATTGCCAGTTTTTTTTATTCCCAACTTCATTCCCAACTTCAATTTCAATCCTACCTCCAGAGTCCGTATATTTCAAAGCATTATCGATTAAATTGCTCAATACTTCACGCAATGCTTTCTCGGAAGCTCTAACAGGAGGTAAATTAGCCTCAAGTTTAACTTCTAAATTAATTTCTCTTTCCCTGGCAATTTCTCTCGCTGACATTAGCCTCGCTGCTAGTATATCTCTAACAGATACTGGTTCTAAATGTAAAGAATTGCCTGGAAGGAGAAATTGACCTGAATCGCTTTTGTTCGTTTCAGGCAACAGGGGAATATCTGTAGCCTGAGACCGTTCAAATTGCACTAATAATTCTTGAAGGCGATCGCTTTCTTTCAGAATACCTCGAGCTACCTTTTGATTGCGGTCTAGGGGTAAAAAACGCTTGAGCAATAGTTTGCTAAAAGTACGCAAAGCAGTTAGAGGATTGCGTAATTGATGTAGCAAGTCATCCAGGCGATTCCGTTCCACCCGCCTTTGATGTTGCTCCTTCTCAAATTGCTGTCGATACCAAGTTTGACCTCGATCTAGAAGAGTGGCGATCGCTAAAGTTCGAGCAATTTTTTCAATTTGTCCCAACTCCTCCTCATTCCATTCCCGGTCTTCTCGACCCGTGACCAGCAAACCCATGACCTTATCTTCATGGATTAAGGGCAAAACAATTTGCCTTCGCCACTGTTGAGTCAGAGTTCCATCTCTAGTTCCATCCACAGATGCTGCTGGTAAACGGCGCCTTCCATCCATCCTAGGGAAAAAAGCCAAAACCTCATCTGGATGCCACACCGTAGATGTGCTGGGATAAACTAACAGAGGAATCAGTTTTGGATCGGTCCCTTCTATTAATTTTTGTGTTAGATATACAGCACTGCAAGCTGCACCCAATCCTTCAGTCAACAAAGCTACCTGAGATTGACAGAGGGCAAGCAATTCTGAACTAACAGGAATCACAATTTGGTCTGGATGAGACATCTTAGGAAACAAACAATAAAATCAATCTGTACCTCTTCTTCAATAGAAACCCTATATTAGCAATATACAATTCAATCCGGTATTTGGTTTAGACTAACCAATCATAAGTGATTTTACCTAGTATAATGTATATTTTTGTAACAATTTTAGCGTTTTTTCTTCACATTACCTTGATTTAGAGCCTAAAAATTCATGAGAATCAATAGTTTAGAGCAATGGAGCTAACCAAAACGATTTTAGATCAAGTAGTTGACTTTTTCAACTCAAGCCTATATAATAGTATAGGGATTTATAACTATCATTAGAGCTAAATAAGGGAAAAAAGACATTCAATCCGTCCATCGCCAAGATGTCTATTCTTAAGTTTTTTTGTAGGAGGTAACAGGGTTGGCAAGAAAACGCAAACGCAAAAGTCGCCGCCGCCTAGAAGGACGCAAAATTCTCGAACTAGTCCCTCATTATAATCTTGAAAGTGGTGAAGATAAACCAGTAACAGCAGCGCGAAAATACATTGCCGCAGAAGGAATTGTACCGCCAGCTTTATTAGTTGTTAAACGGAATGAGCATACTACAGATCGATATTTCTGGGCAGAGAAAGGATTATTCGGCGCTCAATATGTTGAAGAAAATCATTTTCTCTTTCCAAGTCTGAGAGGGCTGAGTCCCCAGACTAAGACTGCAGTAAGCACTGCTGCCACAACTCGCTAAAAGCTTACATCCCAGCTTCTGCTGGGCATTAGCTCTAGCTCTATTGTAACCTAATGAGATAATTTCTCTGCGGTTTAGTCATGCTCGCCGAGAGGTTTCAACGGTAGTTGTTGTTGAATTTGTCGTAATTCATCGCGATGGGCAGTAATTGTCAAAAGGGGTCTAGGGGATTGGTCTGGACCAGACAAAGTATCCACTTTCAGCAATACCCGCTCCCAACGACCTGCTTTCTGCCAATAAAAAATCCCTGCTCCGGGAGCTATCAGAGTGAGAGAGAGGAAAATATTACCTATGGATGGGTAAAGAAAAGAGAGAACTAAAGACAAACAAAGCAAACCCAATGCTGCCAGACAAGTTAAGAAAATAGCTAGAAACCAGCTAGGACGAACCCAACCTTCAAATGCGAACTGATTTTGACTGCGATCTGCATCCGCCAGATTGTAAGCGCGGCCAGCAAAATAAGCTTGTAACTGAAGGGAAAGAGACTCTTCAGGTTCCCAACTAATTAATTTTACCTCCTTGGTTCTATCTTTAACTGAACCACGGATGAAGAATAAAAGACCTACCATTAATAAGATAGTCAGCAGCAAAGTAGAAGAAAGAATGGGATTATTCACGATGAACTCATTTATAGCAGTTGATAGTGGATAGTGGATAGTTGATAGTTATACAGGTTGCAGTTCGCCGACCCTCTCTGCAACCTGGGGGTTGCTCTCACTCAATACTAAACACGTTCATAGGCTGATATCATAGATGTACCTCATGACCAAGAAACCCTATAAGGAAGCCGCCCCCCCTGTTTCCCCCCAGTGGGGGACCGAAG
>JH611004.1 GCA_000252485.1 Prochloron didemni P4-Papua_New_Guinea
GGGGACGGGAGGGGGAGCGGATGAAGTTAACTCCAATTAATCAGATTGTTTTCTTGAGAGATATTGATTACCGTTATTGTTGTGGCCATTGTCATGATAGCGATAGCGGTTGTATTTGTTATAATAGGAGCCTTTGCTTTTCAACTTCACCTTATTGGCCACCAAACCTAAAATAGGTACTCGAGACATTTTTAACTCCTCAATCGCCTCTTTAAGTTCATAGCGATTGGTTTTATCCATGGTAGCCACCAAGATAATGCCGCGAGTAGATACCCCTAAAATTTTCGCATCGGCAAAAAGAACTGGAGGCGTGTCGTAAATAATCAAGTCATAACGATCGTCTCGATCTAATTGTTCTCTCAATCGCTCCATCCTTTGAGAACTGAGAAGTCGCATGGGCGAGGGAGGAATTTCCCCCGCTGTCAATACAGAAAGAGTCTCCAATCCTGCTTCAGTTGGTGTTTGGACCAACTCCTCTAGATCCAGACCATCATTGCTAAGTAAATTACTCAACCCCACCGTATTCAACAAGTTTAGCCGTTGATGAACTTGAGGCAAGCGCATATCCGCATCTATTAATAAAACTCTGTGTCCCATCTCTGAAGCTGCCTTAGCCAAATTCACAGAAACAGTAGATTTCCCTTCCCCAGGAACTGAAGAACTAATTAGTAAAGATTTACTAACACTATCGGAACCCAACAACCTAATATTAGTGTGAAGGGAGCGAAATGCTTCTTCAAATTCTGAGTAAGCATATCTTTTGGGCATTTTGAAGAATTCAAGGCTTTTATCAAAATCAGCTTTGCCTGAGACTATTTTAAGCGAAGGTAGTGCTTCTTTTTTTCCTTTTCCTTGATTTGTATATTTCTTTTTTTGCTGTTTATCAAAAGAAACAGAAGCCAGGAGAGGTAAACGAGTGCTATCTTTCAATTCCTCAACTGAATGAAAAGCAGGATCGAGGCGATCACGCAGTAAGGCAGCCCCAATACCTAACAGAAATCCAGCAAATGTTCCCAAAGCTAAATTCAAAGGAACCTTGGGATAAATGGGGTTTTCTGGCAGTTGGGCAGGAGAAATTACCTTCCAAGGTAAAGCTTGTTGAGCTACCTCCAATTCCAGATTTTGTTCTGCAGTTAACAACCGAATCAAGTTTTCTGTAGCTATTTTTAACTCCCTTTGCAAATCCGTATACTCACGAGCGATGGAAGGCATTTGCCTTATTTTCTGCTTTAATATTCCTAATTCTTGCTCTAAGGCCAAACGACGGATTTGCAAAACTTTCAATTGATTTGCCGTTTGAATCAATTGGGAGTTTAATTCCAAACGAAGAGAACTGGGATTGGCCAAAGAGGAAGAATCAATATTAGTGGGAACCAAATTATTTCCCAGAGCTATTGTCTCTTCCTCCCGTAAGAGAGGAAGTAAATTTTGTTGTTCTTCTTTGAGATCCTGAATCACCGGACTGTTATGGAAAAACCGAGCGGATTCTTTCGCCAGCTTTATTTCCACTTCCTGGAGTTGATTCAATAAATTTTGATAGCGGGGCGACTCGCTAAGATAGCTTGACGCAAGGGCTTCTTCTGGTGCTAAACCGATCTCCCCTTCCAGAATATCGTACAGGGATCTAGTTTCCGACAATTTTACTTCAGTAGCAACATATTGTTCTTCCAATGTTACTAACTGTTGCGACAATTGAGCTGCATGGGTTTCTGGGTTAAGCAGGTTGTGTTGCAGGCGAAACTGTTGCAATTTTTCTTGCAGTTTATCTACTTCATCTTCAACCAAAATAGACTGCTGTTTGGCAAAATTATTCCCTTTATTTAATTCAGTTTGGCGCTCGTCTTGGCTGTACTGAAGATACGCTTTAGCTAAATGTTCGAGAACAAATTGAGTTTTCTTACGATCGGGATCTTGATAAGATATTTCTAAAATTTTTGTGTCTTTTAATTGTTGAATTTTTAGAGGCGCTTTTTTCCCTAAAGCCATGCTAGGATAATCTAGTTTGGGATACTTAGGCTTCATATTCTCTATAATCGGTTCTAACACAGTGGGACTAAGTAAAACCTCAATTTGGGTGGCGTAATCTACCGAGCCACCCACAACTCCTGGAAGAGGCAGAGGAGTTGCTTGCTGTTCTGTCGGCGGTTCAATCAAAAGGTGAAATTTGCTTTCATAAATTGGTTCCTGCTGGTCAGTCCAGAACCATACACCCGCCAACGCACCGCAACCAATAATAGCAATAGTCAGCCAACGCCGTTTGATAGTTTGAAATAGCTGACGTAAATCAATTTCTTCCTCTTCTTGAGCAAGAAAAGGCTGGGGTACATCCGGCCAGGATTCCTTCAGGATGCTATGGCCATTGCCATTGCCATTGCTATTGTGATTACCTTCAACAAGGCGTATGTGAGCCATAATCACTCCTCTTCACTTATTATTTATTTAATACTAAATTATATCGGTCCTGTGGTGTAGGCGAATTGCCTGCAAATAGATAGCAGTTGACAGTTGATAGTGGATAGTTGATAGTTATACAGCAACCAGTTGGTTGCTGGAACTCAATACTAAACACGTTCATAGGCCAGATACATAGATATACCTCATTCGGACAAGAAACACTATATAATCTCCTCCTAAAAAACAGTTCTAATTGTTGTTGTTGAAAATCCTAAAGAAGTTAAATAGGGAGAAAAAACTGCCTATGGGTCTCAAAACTGTGCTTAAAGTATCAGAAACGCTGGTTAGAGTGGAACGTTTCACCACAATCACATCATTGTTGCGCATGGTAGGATTATTCTCCTCATTAATACCTGCTGACAAGTCTACTTTAATCTTCCGTCTGGTAATTGTTCCGTTGGGGTTAAGACGAATTAACTCCACCGAACTTTTTTTTGCTCTTTGCAAATCGAAGCCTCCCGCAGATAGCAGGGCTTGATTCAAAGGAGTATTGGCAGGAACTGAGATGCTACCAGGGTTTTCAACTTCCCCAACTACATTGACGTTAATCTCTGCAGGAGAAAAGTTGGCTTCCGCCAGAACTACTGCTTCTTCTGAGTCAAGATCTTCTGCTCGAGCAATAAAAATGCGATCGCCATCTTGCAGAATTAAATCTTGATTCAGATCTCCCTGTTGCAACAGTTGCCACAAAGAAACATCTACCGTTTTTTCTGCACCATTACTAGCAACTCGACGCACTTCAATGCGGCGAATATCAGCTAAAGGTTTAATGCCCCCTGCTGTCTCAATTGCTTGAGTTAGGCGAGGTGGTTGGATTCTATCGCTATCATTGTTGTTTCCACCTCTACTGGGAATAATCTGATAAGAACCAGGACGGAAAACTTCACCAGTGACAAGGATATTAATTGGCTGGGCCTGGATGCCAATGATCGGGTCGGTTAAAATTAGAGTCTCAGCAACGGCAAAATCTTCATTTGTCGGCACGAAGATAGTATCTCCATCCTGCAAAATTAAATCGCGATCAAGATTTCCTCCTTGAAGCAATTCCAATAAATCCAGTTCAAAAGTCTGTTTCCAACCATTGCGAGTGGAACGGCGTACTTGAACCCGATTAATATCCGCTAAAGGCTTAATTCCCCCTGCGACAGCAATTGCTTGAGTCAGCCTTGGGAGTTGTCCTCTCCCGTTGCTGCCAACATTTTCAGGTGCAAGCTGGTAAGAACCAGGTTGGGCAACTTCACCTACTACCGCTATATTAAGGGCTTGAGTTGCCTGGATGCCGGGAGTGGAATCAATGAGAATTTCTACTTCTTGGGTATCTAAATTAGTTTTAGTGGGAATGTAAATCCGATCGCCATCCCGAAGAGTCATATCTTGACTGAGGTTAGCCGATCGCACTACTGACAAGAAATCTAAGGTAAAGACTCGTTCCTTGCCCTGAAAGTTGCGGCGAACTTGAACTTTGACCGCATCCGCTACTGTGGTGAATCCCCCCGCTAGCTTAATTAAATCGCTCACTGACGGATATTCTTGTCCAACTTCAATAGTATAAGCACCCGGACTGCTAACTTCCCCCGCGATAGCAATTTTCAGGGGACGGGGTTGAATCATGCGTACTGAAGTAACAGGCCGTCTAATATATTCCCCATAGGCTCGAGTAATTATTTGAGTTAGTTGAGAGATAGTCAGACCTCCAACGGGAATGTTTCCCAAAACTGGCAAACTAATGCTTCCATCTACTAAAACTGTATATTCTCCGCTATACTCCGGTACGTTAAAAATATCAATTTGCAAGCGATCGCCCGGACCCAGGGTATAAGTTGTCTCTGTGGCCGCCAGGTAAAAATCCCCCCTGGAAGATAGGGGCAAGGCGGAAACCGATTCAGCCACTAATCCTAGGAGCAATAAACCTGTCATGCTAATACCAGCAAAGCGTTGACCAATCAATTTTTCAGGACCGCAAGCATTCATCCAATTTTAATTGCTACAATAGACAATATTCAATAACCTTAACATCTAAATATATTGCTCGCTCTAGAGAAATGCCCAAAAAACAAAAATTACCCTATTTACTCGGTTCTAAATGGACCGCCAGACAAACAACTTGGGGTTGGAGACATTTCCAAGTAGCTAACCGCAAAAATAACAATCAATTGGTATTTGCCGAAATGGTTGCCAGTTGCGACCCCAAGATTAGATTTTGGATTAATGCCCGACAGCTGAAAAATGAAACCCTCTGGCTTGCAGGTTGGCAAACTTTAGCTGAAATGAACCAATTCAAAGACGAACTAGACTGGATTATGGACCAATAGAAGATCTTGAAATTACCAACCAAAATTGAAGCCATTCTCTATCTTAAAGGACAGCCTCTTTCTTTGGCAGAAATTGCTACTTTAACAAAGTGTGATCGCCCAGTGGTAGAAGATGCTATCATCCAGTTAATGACTGACTACTAAAGCGGGATAGCGCCCTGGAAGTAGTGGAAACTCCTGCTGGTTATAGCCTCCAATTGCGCTCTTCTTGTCAAGATGTACTGCAAGATTTGGTGTCTCCTGAATTGGGAACTGGCACGTTGCGTACTCTAGCCGCTATCGCTCTTCACAATCCCATGCTTCAAGCCGATCTGATCGAGCTACGGGGCAGTACGGCCTACCAGCAGGTTCAAGAACTGGTAGAACAGGGATTTGTCACCAAACGCCCACAAAAGGATGGTCGTTCTTATTGGTTACAACTAACCGATAAATTTCATCAATATTTCGAGATAGACCAAATATCTCAACTTAATCCTAAAAAAACCTAGTGCCGTTCTCTGCCAGACAGTCCACTACCAAAAGCTCCATGGAAGCTTTTAACCAAATCAATTGGTGGTTTAATTCTGTGGTACTCTACCAGAAATATAGAATATCATTTAGATTAGCGATTGATTCATCGAATAATTCTGAATTATAATGGCATCTCACTCTAACTTTTTCAATTTCCAGCCAGAAAAGCAACAGCAAATTAACAGGCTAATGCAGTACCTTCAACAGCAAAATCAGGAGGTATTAACTCAAATTGCTCAATCTGCTAGCTCGGAAGTTAAAGAAATTATTTCCCATAACGTCCAAGGATTGGTAGGAATGCTCCCACCACAAGAATTTAATATTCAAATTACCACAGATAGGGAAAATCTGGCTAACCTGCTGGCCTCCGCCATGATGACTGGCTATTTCCTACGACAAATGGAACAGCGACGAGATTTAGACGACATGCTCACTGATTCAGGTTCTTTGAATAAGCATAAGCCATTGGAAGATTAAGAGCAATTATACTACAAAATGAAGTACCGAACTTCCGAAAAGATCTCTTTTCTCCTGTGTCAAAATAGACTGGACTACCGCTCGAGAAACAGGACATTTTATGACAAATCTTTTTGTCAATCGTTGGTATCATAGTTTGCTTTTAGGAGCTGCTTTACTTGTTGCTTCCCCAGCTAATGAAGCTCAGGCGCAGGAGCTGATGTACAATCCCATTTATCTTCGTTCCAATCGAGAAGTTGCCGATACTCTATCAGATCGAGATATTCCAACTGGGGAGGGAGGCTTTGCTCGAGATTACCGGGTACCTTTGGAAGGTGGAGACCAAGTAGCAATTGACTTGCTTTCAGAAGATTTCGATGCTGTTGTTATCTTAATTGCTGCTGATGGTTCTACGGTGGCGGAAAATGATGATGGACCAGACGGAACCACTAATTCCCTCTTATTTGCTCGCATTCCTGAAGATGAAGCTGGAGAATATATTGTTCGGGTTCGTGCTTTTGGCGAAACTGGGGGGGGTGAATTTACTCTTAAAATTACTCGTCTGCGACCCATTGAAGATTAACTGCAATCGCTCTTGCTAATGATGATAGAAGGTTTGCTCCAGTAGCTGATTTACTCGAATTATCTGCCATCTGTTGGAATAACCAGGTAGATTGGCTCGTAATCTCTCATCCCATCCTGGATTCTGTCGTCAAAACTCACTACTTGTGTTAGGATGGAAACAGGAAAACAGATTGAAAAAACGTGCCAATATCGGGATTAGCTGCGAACGATAACCAAGTTCGGCTCTAGTTGAGGAGTGGCATTAAATAAACGCGCTTGCAAGATTTATTGCGAGCTTTGGTAGATACACCCTGGTTGAGAAATCAACTTGCATTAGTGAGCCAAGTCTAGATTGTTCTAGGTTTTGGTAGCTAAAAAGTATCGGTAGCAATAAAGCAGAGAATGAGGGCTTCTGCCCACTCTACTGCAGCTCCATAGGTATCACCACTATGTCCCCCTAACTGGCGGTAAAACCAAAATCCTGGCAGTAAAGCCAGTGCGCAACTGGCAACTGTCATCACAACTAGAGTTGAGGTTTCTAGATTGGCGATGGATAACTCCACAACGCTCAATCCACCCAAACACACCAAACCCAAAGAGATGTCCTGGGTAGGTCGAATTGCTTCTTTGTGCAACGCTCCACCTCCAGTAGATTTTAGAGTAGGATAAAAGGCGATGGCCACTACCTGTCCCCAACGCCCCCAACCTGCTGCTGTCATTAACCCCAGCCAGCGATGAGATGACAAATCGCTCAAGGCGGCCGTTTTCAAGAGCAAGACTATCCCTGCGGCTATAGCGCCAAAAGCCCCCACACGGCTATCTTTCATTACTTCTAGCCGTCGCTCTGCTTCTAATACCCCTAAGCCATCAGCCGTATCCATTACTCCGTCTAAGTGCAGCCCTCCTGTCAGGGCAACCCAAAGGGCAACAACTAAAGCACTACGAGTCAATATGGGCATTCCCACTAAAGAGAAACCCCCATCGAATAGTGCCAATAAGCCTCCTAGAAGCAGACCTACCAAAGGGGCCCAGCGGGCAATGCGCTCAAATTCTAATTGCCATTGTCCAGGAATTGCAATTGTAGAATAAAAAATTAAAGCACCAAGAAAAGAACGGATCGATCCGTTCAACCATTTTCCTATTACTTGCCAGCTCAATTGGTTCATTAAAAATTAGAGTTAAAAAGATTCAATCTTGGGCTAAGATTGTATCGTAGCCTACTTTATTTTCATAGGAGAGGACAGTCTCCAAGTTCTCCCTTTTATGGACAGGACTTACGCAAACCAGCCAATTCGCCGGGTTTGTCCTCCGGATAAAACGGCCTATTATCCAGAGTTTTAGTTCAGAAACCCGGTTTCTGCGTAAGTCCTAATGGAGTAAAACAGGTCATTGTGCCAAAAAACTACCATTTCCCTAAATCTAGGGGCATAAAGCGAGATAATTAGTCAAATTAAAAATAACAGTATCGGTTCCATTGGGATCTAATTTTCTATGAGTCAGCAACAAACTACCCAAACACTACCCGCTCCTTGTATTATCGACTTCGGTACCATAGTTGATCGCGAGGATATGAAACGGTTGCTCAATGATTTAGGGCGGGTTCGCTATATCCATAGTTTGGAAAACACTCAACAAAGTGAGGGAGAAGGATGGATACAAGAAGTATTTAGCGATCCCCATCGGTCTACTCTAGTGGCTAATGGCAGTATTTATCTGAATATTCAGTCATTCGACTATTTGCAAATCCAAAAGTCACCAGAAAATAGAACCTACTTTGACTTGATTCAAGATAATCGTCAGCTGCGATTGATTCCTTTATCTAACTCCCTACAAGACCCAGAAGGGAGAAACAATCTCAATGTTGATTTTGAAGAAATGCTCACGGATGTTCTGTCCAGTAAGTGGGACATGCATGTTGATGAAGATGATTGTCCATTTTAATTGCTTGTGGGATTGTTTTCTTTTCAATGTTTGAGTAAGTGCCGCCATACTAAAGCTCGAGCGGGAATTTGGCATACGCCTCACGGTTTAGTAGAAACTCCGAGATTCATGCCGGTAGGCACTGCGGCAACGGTTAAAGGTCTAACTCCTGCCCAGTTAGAAGGAACGGGAGCGCAGATGGTTTTGGCCAATACCTATCATCTTCATCTCCAACCGGGAGAGAAGATTATCCAGACTGCGGGAGGTTTGCATCAATTTATGGGTTGGCCTGGTCCCATTTTAACTGATTCTGGGGGCTTTCAGGTGTTTAGCTTGGCCTCTCTACGGCAGATTTCTGAGACGGGGGTAACTTTTCGCTCTCCTCGAGATGGACGAATTATCGAGTTAACGCCAGAGCGTTCCATTCAAATCCAAAATGCCTTGGGAGCGGATGTAATTATGGCTTTCGATGAATGTCCTCCCGCAGAGGCGCAACGAAGTGAGGTTCAGGCGGCAACGGAACGAACTTATCGCTGGCTAGAACGGTGCAAGTCAGCTCATCAGCGCTGGGATGACCAGGCATTATTCGGCATCGTTCAAGGGGGAATTTATCCGGAGTTGCGCTCTGCTGCAGTGAAGGCACTGGTAGATCTAGACCTTCCCGGCTATGCTATTGGCGGGGTAAGTGTTGGAGAAGCACCGGAATTGATTAATCAGATTGTCGGCATAACTGCGCCTCAATTGCCTCCTGAGAAGCCTCGTTATTTAATGGGGGTGGGTACTTATAGGGAAATGGTGAAGGCGATCGCCGCTGGAGTAGATTTGTTCGATTGCGTTCTTCCCACTCGCTTGGGTCGTCACGGGGCTGCTTTGGTACGGGGGGAACGGTGGAACCTGAAAAATGCTCGCTTTCGGGAAGATTTTGGTCCTTTAGATCCTGACTGTCCCTGTTATGCTTGCCAGCATTTTAGCCGCGCCTATCTCAATCATTTGGTGCGATCGCGGGAAATGCTCGGTTATATTTTACTGTCGATCCACAATATTACGGAACTGATTCGCTTCACTCAAGATATTCGGTCGGCAATTTTGGGCGATCGCTTTTTGGCTGAATTTGGGCAATGGCTCGGGGATGAAACTGGGTGACAACCAAATAACCACAAACTACGGACTGAGGTTCGCCGAAAATCCAATCCCAAATAACTAACAACAAACAACCAATTCATGTTACGATATTTCTCAAATAATCAAAAAATGTTTTGGCAAGGTTGATAGATATATGGAAGCAGCAATGCTAATAGCAAAATTACCGGAAGCTTACTCTATTTTTTCTCCGTTGGTAGACGTACTACCGCTTATACCTATTTTCTTCTTCTTGCTTGCCTTTGTTTGGCAAGCAGCAGTGGGGTTTAAGTAAATTTCACTGGATAATTACCAGCCCTTGGGCTTTTCTTCGACGACCCTCTGGGCAAGCGCTCAGGGACCGGGAAGCCGAAGTGCAGTCAAGGCCGTCAGCGATCCGCTTTTTCTCTTGAAGCTGAAAACTGACGGTTTATTATTTGTCAAAGCACTTTATGAGTATATTCATGCTGCTTGACGTTATCTTCAGTGCTGACAACATTGACACTATTGAGAACTCGCTTTCTTTGTAAAGAATAATTAAAATCATTCCGTACCGTACCTAGGGGAATATGGGCTTTCGCTTCTATGCGACTCTTGTAGGTACGAGTAGCAGCAATAGTTCTTTCGGTAAAATTATCCCCAAATTCAGCTTTGTCAGTTAATTCTAAGGGCAGCCTGGGTTGAGTATCCCCCAGAACTTCCCCGATGGCTTTAGCACAAGCAAGACGATAAGAAGTAGGAATTCCTTTGAGGATTGCTTCCAATGCGCCAGAAGGGATGGGTTCTACCACTTCAACTTGACGAATCTCTCCATCTTCTCGCAGAAAGCAAGTAGCTAAACCAAAAACGCAGTAGTCATCTGCACTTAGATCGGGGGCATTGGGCAATAAAGCTACAGTGGTCATAATAAGAAATATTTACAAGGATTTAGTTGATTTTACCAATACATCTCAGATTGCTAAGAAGGTAAATTAGAAGAGTCTGAAAAATATAGCAGTCCGGAGTCAGTTCTCAGCTGTCAGCTTTTGACAGAAAGTATACAGTCTTGTTTTAGAGATTTATTGTTTTCTGAACTTGGTTCTATGCTGCAAGAGAGCGAGAAACTTTTTATTTTGTTCCACTGTCTTGTTTTGCGGAATGGACCGAAAAGACTTTGTAGAGTTCTTTTCTAGCAGGTCATTCTATACATCGAAATAAATTCTATTTAGTAAATATGAACGTTAATACTTTCAATTATGACAATTCCCGGGGAAATTGGCCACCGCCAAGAACTAACCCCCATGCCTCAACTACCAACGTTAAACCTCCCAAGCTTGTCATCAGGGCAGAGTCGGATCAGCATTTACGGGCTTTGGTGAAAAGGAAAGCAGCTCAAGGAGATTATTTAGAGGCGATCGCTATTCTAACTCGATTGCTCCAAAACAATCCCCAGAGTGCAGTGGATTACAATAATCGGGGATTGATGTTGTCTAAAAACGGTCAAGATAAAGAGGCGATCACCGATTTTGATCGCGCCCTGGCAATCAATCCCAGACTGGACGGTGCTTATAATAACCGAGGTAACAGCCAAGCGGCTCTAGGTAATTTGGCTCTGGCCATTGCGGACTACCAAAGAGCTATTGACTACAATCCTACCAATCTCAAAGCTTGGATTAATCTGGGAATTGCCTTTCGCCAGTTGGGACTTTATGACTTAGCTTTGGAAAACTTCGATTTATCTCTCCTCTTCTCCAAGCATTTGCAAGGCCGCATTTACGCCGAACGGGGCAAAACTTATCACAGTCGAGGAGACTACAACTGCGCCATCGCCGACTATAACCGGGCTCTGAAACTTTTACCAGCTAATAAGCAGTGTTCCTATCGAGAAAAAGTGCAAAGCTGGTTAAATTCCTTGCTCTATTCTCTGAGTGCTTGACTTTATTGCTATTCTATGGTCGTTTCCTGGAAAACTACTTGGAGCCGATTGGGATCTGCCAGAGGACTTTGTTGTTCCATTGTCCTGATGGGGTCGTTAGAGCTAAAAATGCCGTTCAATTCTTTTCTGAGGGGATTGACTCTTTTTTCTGCTTCTTTTACTTCTTGACGAGTTGCCTCTAATTTTCCTTGTTGGGTTAGAGAATATGGCAAGAGTTTGAGTAAAGTAGCGATAGTGGCCACGGATAAGACTCCATGAACCAATAGTTTTACCCCTGTCTCTGTCATTAATCCTCTATAAGGAGCATTGCGCCTACTCCGAGCGGGTCGAGAACGACGGACGACTCGACGAGTTTGTTTAGCACCGCGAAGCGGACGGGACGAATATCTCTGAGTTTCTAAGGGTTCTAACGGTTGCAGTGCATTCATTATTGTGCCCTCTGCTATAAGTATTTGTCTATATTGACTGAATCTAATTTAAGTTTGTTCTTTTTTCAGAACATCTTCGAGCCTTGCCTTTAAATTAGAACATAGCAGGCGCTGGAAATCTTAACACAAAATGTTGCTAAAAATGTAACAATTGTTACAATAATGCTTTTTCGAGGGAGTAAAGTAAAAAATCCCCTTAACTTCTTAAAGAAGAGAAGGGGAATTGTCTATTCAACCTTATTAACAGTTTACTTGAAAAGTTCCGTACCAAGATTCAAAGCAATAATTCCGGGGAATAAGGCAATGATTAAAGCTAGGAACACTTGAGTTTCTGTAATAGGCATGGTTTATAAACTCCTGAAGGCTAAAAGTGGATCTATAATATAATTTCCGCTATTTTTGGCTCTTAGTGAAATATTTTGTTACAAGATTAAACATTTCTAGGACTTGCACAGAAACCGGGTTTCTTCAGAAAAATATTGATTTTAACCTTTTTTCCCGGTCAGAAACCCGGTTGTCCCGATTTTTTTGGGTAGAGGACTGAATGAACTGGTGAATAGTGTACCACCAATTATCAATCGGCAACTACTCGTACAACCAGGAGTTAGCATTTGGTTCCCAGCTTACCAACTCATCTTCGTCAAACCAGAGAGCAATTTCTCGCTGTGCAGTTTCGATGGCATCGGAACCGTGAACTAAATTGCGACCTATATCTAAGCCATAATCCCCTCTAATTGTACCGGGTTCTGCAGTGAGGGGATTAGTAGAGCCGATTATTTTCCTAGCTGCAGCTACAACTCCATTTCCTTCCCAAGCCATTGCTACTACAGGGGAAGAAATAATAAATTCTACTAATTTGCCGAAGAACGGTCTCTCTTTGTGGACATCGTAATGCTTTTCTGCTAGTTCCCGAGAAACTGCGAGCATTTTCAGACCCACTAGGGTAAAGCCTTTAGCTTCAAAACGCCGGATGATTTCCCCTACTAGGTTGCGCTGTACGCCGTCAGGCTTGATCATGATAAATGTCCGTTCCAAGTTTCTCTCCTTTCGATTTGCTAGTCAATCCAGAGATTATAGCAGTCAGCACCCCGCTCTGAAGAGGCGGGGCTTCGTGCCTCCCTCCTAGGATAGCTGACCAGTCTAAGTTCCCATAAAGGGAACTACGTTATCGGGGAGAGTTAAAGTCCTACCCTGGGATGCGTGCCAGTCCCAGGCTCTAGAACCGAGTCGTTAAACAGCTCTACTCCGGGTAAAGCAGTGCGGCTTGGATAGTACCGACCGATAACTTTGACGAGGCAAACTTACCCCAGAAATGGGAGTTTATGGGGGACTAAAGAGTCTCCCTCCCCTTACGGGGATGAATGATTAGGGTTGCTTTGCAAAAGTTACAGTCCGAATTATAAGTTAAAGATTTTCAAAAATATGTAAAATTGTATGTAAAAATATATGAGCAAAATACTAAATTACAAGAATTAACCGATGCTGCTGGTGTAGATTTTAGAGAAACAGGAAACTAAAATGTTTGCTACAAACCTACCCCCTAAATCCCCCTTAATAAGGGGGACTTTCAGGATAAAGCTTCTAAAAGATATGCAAATAACTGAGAAGCACTATTCTATCTGTAGCATTCTTTTTCAGATTTCGTATTAGAGGTGAACTAGAAACAGAATTAGTTCTCCAAATCGATCGCGCTTTAAAAATTGTCTTTGCTTTATAAGCGATCGCCCCCTTTAATTAATTTTTGCAACACTGATAGAATGCCTTTGTCTTTATTTATATCAAATACGTTTAGGTTTGCTACATCCCCCTAAATCCCCCTTATCAAAGGGGGACTTTTAACATAGAATAGATTGTAGGTTGGGTTGAGGCCACGAAACCGCAGGGCAAGCCCAACAGCCGGTAAGTTGATATTTAGTTTTGCTATTGCTCTACTCTTTTAGATCGCCCTCTTGACTATTTTCGCTAAAATGGTTATATTGGATTTAATGTTTAATATTTTTGCCTAAAAACTCATGAAAACACTTGACGCATCTGAAGCAAAAAACCATTTTGATGAACTTTTAGATTTAGCTGGAACAGAGCCAATCCAAATTGCCAAAGAGGGACGTAAGGTTGCAGTAGTTATTTCCATAGAAGAATTTGAAAGGCGATGGGAATTAGAAGAGGAACTTTTAGCTATTAAAGCCGAACAAGCACGACAAGAAGGGTTCATTGGTATATCAGAGAGTGAGGCTTTGTTGGAGGAGCTTCTCAATGCTTAAGGTTAATCTTTCGCGTCAATCGGCAAAGTTTATTAAAAAGTTGTCTACCAAACACGCTAGACAAGTTGCTGCTAAAATTACAGAGCTTAGGAGCAATCCCTATCCACAAGATTCAATAAAATTAAAGGGTTATTCTTGCTACAGAACAGATATTGGCGAATATAGAATTGTATACCAACTTGAAAAAAAAGTTCTAGAAATCCTAGTAATTGATAAAAGAAATGATAATGCAGTTTATAAACAACTCAAAAGACTCTAAATGTTGAGGATGAGTAGCATTCTTTTTCAGATTTTCTATTAGAGGTGAACTAGAAACAGAATTAGTTTTCCAAATCGATCGCGCTTTAAAAATTGTCTTTGCTTTATAAGCGATCGCCCCCTTTAATTAATTTTTGCAACACTGATAGAATGCCTTTGTTTTTATTTATATCAAATACGTTTAGGTTTGCTACATCCCCCTAAATCCCCCTTATCAAAGGGGGACTTTTAACATAGAATAGATTGTAGGTTGGGTTGAGGCCACGAAACCCTTCGACTACGCGGTCCCTGAGCGAAGTCGAAGGGCAGGGCAAGCCCAACAGCCGGTAAGTTGATATTGAGTTTCGCTATTGCTCTACCCAACCTACTAAATCAATATTTAAAATAGTTTACTTCTACGCGGTAGAAGAAGTTATTTTTCTCCATTTATAATAACGTCTTTTCAACTTGTTGCTGTAATAGATGGTTCCATTGGACAAATTTCTTTAAAGATCGCTTAAATCTAGAGGTTAGAATCAATTCTCTCATTCGCCTTCCTTATCCTGCAAATAAGAACGCAAATCAGCAATGGCTTCTTCGGCAGGCATTGCTTTTAGTTTACCCGCCTGGTACTCTGCTAAGGCTTCATGACATTCCTCAACCATTTCCTGTCTTCGTAACTCAGCACTTCGCTTTTTCAAAATCTCAATTAACATCTCTTGCTGTTCTCTGGGCAGTTGACTAACCACCTCCAGCGCATTTTCAAAGGTAATCATATTGCTTTCGCCTTTATGTACTAAATTTATATTTAATTGTATCGCTAACTGCTATTTTTCTCAAGAGCTAATCCAAATTTTATTGTTTTGCTTGACCAAGTAAGAATTTTTTAGATCGCCCTCTTGACTATTTTTGCTAATATGGTTATATTGGATTGGGTGCGGTTAAAAACAGTTGAATTTCAAGTCGCGGTTTACTCAGAAAGGTAGGCAGCCCAGACTTGCCCTGCGGGGGCTACCCCACGATTGACTTTGTACATATTCAGCGGAAACAACTACTTTTGACCAGACCCTATTGGATTTATCGTTTAATATTTTTACCTAAAAACTCATGAAAACACTTGAAGCATCTGAAGCAAAAAACCATTTTGATGAACTTTTAGATTTAGCTGGAACAGAGCCAATCCAAATTGCCAAAGAGGGACGTAAGGTTGCAGTAGTTATTTCCATAGAAGAATTTGAAAGGCGATCGCAATTAGAAGAGGAACTTTTAGCTATTAAAGCGGAACAAGCACCACAAGAAGGGTTTATTGGCATATCAGAGAGTGAGGCTTTGTTGGATTCTCAATGTTTAAGGTTAACCTTTCGCGCCAATCGGCAAAGTTTATTAAAAAGTTGTCTACCAAACACGCTAGACAAGTTGCTGCTAAAATTACACAGCTTATATCAAATACAAAAATGTTTGCTACAATCCCCCTAAATCCCCCTTGATAAGGGGGACTTTCAGAAAAAAGAGTTCTAGAAATCCTGGTAATTGATAAAAGAAATGATAATGCAGTTT
>JH611005.1 GCA_000252485.1 Prochloron didemni P4-Papua_New_Guinea
GGGGAGAGGGGAGAGGGGAAGGGGTGGGTTACTGTTCCCTAAAATCCCTCCATTGTGTACTTCATAGCTATGATAATTGCTATAAACAACATCAAAAGACTCTAAATGTTTGGGATGATTAGTCCATAAGGCAGCTACTACAATACTTGTATCAAATAAAGCTTTTACCACGATGTTAATTCATTAATTCTTTTTGTTCTTAGGTCGTCAACGATTGTTTCTGTATTACCAATTGGTTCAGCTTTGAAGACGAGTATTCCATCTTCATAGTAGGTTTCTAGTTCTTGTTTTAAGGGTTTGAGAATAAGTTGACCATTTTCAACTTTTAAAGATAACTTGGTTTGATTATTAATTCCTAATTGTTGACGTATTTTTTCAGGAATTTCCACAGGACCAAGTCTATCGATGGTTAGTTGTTGCATTTATAGTATTTTTAATTCATCTTGTCTTAGTATAGCACGAGAGATGGTGGTATAAGTGTTTCCCTCTTAAGAGAGAACAGGCAAGAGGGAAGAATTAACTAAAAATTATTAACCAAAAGTTATAAATACGCTTTACTCGCAAAGTGCTATAAATGAGAACAACAAACAACCAACAACAAACAACCAACAACAAACAACCAACAACAAACAACCAACAACAAACAACCAACAACAAACAACCAACAACAACTTATTCTAAGGCTAATTGAATCAAACGATGGGTTAATTCCGGGAAAGAAACCCCCGTCGCCCCCCAAAGTTGAGGATACATGCTGGTAGCAGTAAAACCCGGTAAAGTATTAATCTCATTAATCAGCACTTCCCCAGTAGCTTCTACGTAGAAAAAGTCAACTCTCCCCAGTCCCGCAGCATCTACCGCAGCAAAAGCTTGTAGAGACATTTCCTGTATTTTTGATACTACTTTATCCTCCAGGGGAGCGGGAATTAGCAATTCTGCCTGTCCTGCTGTATACTTAGTTTCGTAGTCGTAAAAATCGCTGTTAAAACTAATTTCCCCCACTACGGAAGCTTTGGCATTGTCATTACCGAGAACGGCGCATTCTACTTCCCTCCCTACTACTCCTTCTTCCACAATTATGCGGCGATCGTAACTGGCGGCATTATCTAAAGCTGTTTCTAATTCGGAACGCGATCGCACTTTACTAATACCCACGGAAGAACCTAAATTAGCTGGTTTAATGAAACAAGGATAGGAGAGTTCCTCTTCTATTTCATCGCATAGTTTGGGGAAGACGCAGGGATTGGACCAAACTTGAGAGCGAGTTACTGCCTTATATTTTACTTGAGATAAACCTGCTGCAGCAAAAGCTACTTTCATGGCAATTTTATCCATTCCCAAGGAGGAACCGAGAACACCGCTACCTACAAAGGGAACTTGCATCAATTTGAGCAATCCCTGAACCGTTCCGTCTTCTCCATTGGGTCCGTGGAGAATGGGAAACCACACCTCTACTTCTCCTACCTCGGGAGGAAATTTCCAGAGTTGTTGTTTGTTATTGGTTGCTTGTTGTTGGTTGTTTGTTGTTTGTTGCTTGTTGTTCGTTTGTTGTTCGTTGTTTGTTGTTTGTTGTTCGTTGTTTGTGTCTGATGCGAGGATTTGGGCTGCAGTTTCTCCTACTTGCCAGATGCCGTCTTTTTGAATGTAAACTGGAATTACTTCGTATCTATCCCTATTGTCTCCTTCACTCAAACTGCCAGCGATCGCCCTTGCGGAACTGATGGATACTTCGTGTTCTCCGGAACGACTGCCAAATAACAATCCCACCTTCAATTTCGTCATTAGTCCTAACCTCTGGCTTGCTTTTTGCAGGTTAGCCTAGCATAGATTATGACCGTAGAGGCGCACAGCGGTGTTCCCTCCCCTTAAAAGTCGTTGCAGTTTAAACTAATAAACTCTTAATTGTTAATTGTTAATTGTTAATTGTTCATTGTTAATTGTTCTCCCGTCAAGCTAAAAGCTCGCACTTGAGTTATTTTCACTTTCACCAATTTCCCCTTCAACTCTTCAATTTTACCGGGAAAGAAAGTGAGACGGTTAGTTCTGGTTCTTCCCATTACTTGATTCGTGTCTTTGGGGTTTCGGTCTTCCACCAGCACTTCTTCAATCCGTCCCTCATAGCGCTGCGATCGCTCTGCTGCTTTTGTTGCTACTAAGTGGTTCAATCGAGCCAGGCGATCGCTCTTCACTTCCTCTTCTAATTGATTGTTCCACAAAGCAGCGGGAGTTCCAGGACGGGGGGAATAGGCAGCAGTATTTAATTGGTCGAAACCCATATCTTCTACCAATTTCAAAGTATTCTGGAACTGTTCCTCCGTTTCCCCAGGGAAACCGACGATGGCATCAGCACTAATAGCAGCATCTGGCATGTATTGCCGAATCTTCTCAATGATGCCACGGTATTTTTCCTGGGTATAACCCCGAGACATAGCTTTCAGAATCTCATTGTCTCCAGACTGGAAAGGGATATGGAAATGCTCGCATACTTTGGGTAATTCTTTGCAAGCAGCAATGAGGCGTTCGGTGAAATAACGGGGGTGACTGGTGGCGAAACGGATGCGCTCCACCTTAGGAATGTCCTGGACGTAGTAAAGCAAATCCGTTAGAGTATGCTTGTGCCTTCCTGTAGAAGTGGAACCAGGTAAATCTCTACCATAGGCATCGATATTTTGTCCCAGAAGAGTTATTTCCTTATATCCCTGTTCTCCCAAGACTACCATTTCCGCTCTAATAGCTTCTGGGGTCCGGGATTGTTCCGTACCTCGCACGTTAGGGACCACGCAGTAAGTACAGCGTTCGTTACAGCCATAGATTACATTCACCCAAGCAGTTATTTTACTGTCCCGTCGAGGTTTAGTAATATCTTCTACAATATGAATTGGTTCCGTAGCTACTACCTGTTGCCCATTGAATACTTGTTCCAGCAAATCTTGCAAGCGGTTAGCATGTTGGGGACCCATCACCAAATCTAATTCTGGCACGCGACGGAGCAACTTTTCCCCTTCCTGTTGAGCGACGCAACCAGCTACTATGAGAGTTAAATCCGGTTGGGAGTGTTTCCGCTTCGCTTGTTTCCCCAAGTAAGAATAGACTTTTTGCTCTGCGTTGTCCCGAATAGTACAAGTATTGTAGAGGAGGACATGGGCGCTGTTGGGGTCTTCCACGTACTCCAAGCCCATATTATCTAGTATACCTGCCATGCGCTCGGAGTCGGCCTTATTCATCTGGCAGCCGAAAGTAGTGATGTGATATTGGCGGGTCATGTTTTCTGGGTTCTTGATGATGGGTTTTGGGTGGTTATTTATCTATTATAGCAATTCCCAGAAATTATCTGCGTTCATCTGTGTTCATCTGTGTTCATCTGTGTTCATCGTTCCACTGCACTTCGGCTACGCTCAGTGGCCGCGAAGCCGAAGTGTGCGGTTAATCATCATCGAATCTTGGTAGCATCTTAGATATTCCACAAGGATTAAACCAATAACTTAGCAAATAGGCTGTGCATTATGGACCTTGGTTTTACAATCATGGTTGAAGTAGACAAGGATGAACAAGATCTCTTAGAACTCATTTGTTTTGAGTGTAATGGAGCCGAAAGAAACGGAGGCTATATTAAGCTTATGAGCAATGTTCTTAAATTTGAGGATAATATCGATCGCGATCCTAATAAAATCAATGATGAAGATGGTTGGCTGTATTATAAATTTTACCTTGATGGATTCCCTTATCGAGATTCAACAGAGGAAAATCAAAAATTGCTTGTATCAAAACTTTGTCAGTGTTTAAGTAAAGTCAATGCATTAACAGAGTTGATATCTGAATTTGAGGAATAATGGTTAAATCGTTGCCCGAGTTGTTGCTATAGTTATAAGTAATTGTAGGTTGGGTCTCCCGATAGCGAAACTCAACAGCACCAAGTTGTGTTGGGAGGTCCCTGCCCTTCGACTTCGCGGCCCCTGAGGGTCGCCGAACTGCAGGGACCGCGGTAGTCGAAGGGTTTCGTGACCTCAACCCAACCTACGAAAAATAAAGTAATTTTAGCAAATATTTTCGGAATTCATATTAGAAACCGGGAATAAGAGCCAAAATTTTGGTAATTTACTCTAACATCATAGAAGAAACCCGGTTTCTTCGCTAATTATCTGTGTTCATCTGCGTTCATCTGCGGTTAATAAATCACTGCTCCAAGACTTCCGGAGCGGATTCAATCTGATAGCTGAGAGTAGCTTTCAGTTGGGAATAAGGCTCCAGATTAAAATCCCAAGTGCAGAAACCATTTTCATCCGGTTTTACTCCCCCAGTAGTGCCCTTAGTAATGACTTTCACTTTTACCTGTTCTATCTCGGACACCGGGACTCGTTCTGTAGTTCTAATTAGTTTCCCTTCTGGACCAATATTAGACAGGAAAAGCTTAGTTGTGATTTTTTTTAGCTTCCACTGAGTCAAAAGGTTTTTTTCCTCTTTCTCCTCTTCAGTGCGCTGTACTCGCAAATTGGAATCTGGACCCCATCCGAGAGCGAACTTCTCTCCAGGAGCAATAAACATGACTGTGGTCTTACCCACAAACTCGGAAGAGCGAACTAAATCCACCGGTCCTGCTAAGATAGGAGAAGAACCGTTATTGACTTGCTCACTTTTAAGAACTACCTGTAAGGACTGTTCTGGCATTAAAATATTTTCGATTTTAGCTTCAGACTGGAAGCTAAAGAGAGGGACGCGATAAGGACGACCGTCGGACGGAATAGTGGCCTTGTGAAGGGGTCGCAATGTTCTCACTTCTCCCCCATCATCTACTCCCGGTAATTGGATGGTATCGGTTTTTTTCACTCCAGCTCCAGTGGTTTCAATCTTTTCTTCCCTAGTAGAAACTGCGATTTTTTTAGCTTTGTCTTGAACCTTCAAGCGATCCTCTGTAAGTAAGGGTGGTTCGTTCCCTAAAGAAGCTCTAGCGGTAGAAAAGACTAAATTGACCTTATTCCAATCTTCTCCAGTACGCTGCCAAACACAGCCATCACAGCGAAAACTAACAGTTGGTTCTGATGTATCTGGGGTCAATAATAAACGAGCTTGATGCCACGGTCGCCAGAAAGCATTGGGAACTATATATTCAATTTCTAACTCGTATTCTCCAGCAATCTGGATAGTTACATCTGCTTCAATTCTGGCATCATAGATAAAATCCGGACGAACAAGTGCCTCAATTCTTTGTTTTAAAGCTTGAATTTTTTCTCCCTTATCTTCTTGTTGAAAATAGCTGTCTAAAATTTCTGACCGCAAAGAACGGAATTGCTCGAACAAAGTTGTCAACTGACTGCGCCAACTTTTTTGGTCCAGTTGTCCCCAAACTGCATCTTCCGGAATTTCCGCTAGAGTTTTGGTTAAGATATAATTAATTTCCGCAAAATAATTTTCTTGATGCTCCCGGTCTTCTGCCAGCTGATGAAAATCCGTCACTAGTTGGCGCATTTCCTTCAACAAAGGTTGAATTTGTTCCGGTTTATGTTCTTCTTTGAGTAGAGTAGAGCGACGAACTCGAATATCCTCCAGTCTCGCTCCTTCTCCTGCTAAAAATTCTCCTCTCAAGGATTTATCCGCCAGAATGGGAGAAACTTTTTCTAGATGAAGCCGCCATAAACCTGGATCCAGATTTACCGTTCCTCTTCGTTTGACTAAGGCTCTGTCTTCCAGAATAGTTACTTCCACAATAGGAACATTTATAGTGGATAGTTGATAGTGGATAGTTGATAGTTGATTGCTCATTGTTAATTGTTGAGGGTTGATTGTTGAGGGTTGAGAGTTGATTGTTCATTGTTAATTGTTAATTGTTAATTGTTAATTGTTAATTGTTCATTGTTCAAAAGAAGTCTAGTAGCAGAAGGCGATCGCACAACCGCTTCAGTATGCCATTACCTGGGGAATCCACCGACCGTGATCACCGGCGATCGCTAGTTACCCAGCAACCACTGTTCCAAATCTGCCACCGTGACAAAGTCCCATTGCGCCTCACCCAAAGCCTCAAGCTGTTCTAGAGATAGCTGTTCAATTTGGGATTGGTAGGCGGAATCAATGGAGCCAAGTTTGCGGTGGAGTAACTTGAGAATAAGTGATCGTCTTTCTTCCTGCCGACCTTCCTGCCGACCTTCCTGCCGACCTTCCTGCCGACCACTTTTCTTAATCCTCTCTTCCCACTCTAAATAGGCCTGGGATAATTGCATCAGTACCTCCTCCTCTTCCGTTTTTGGATTTACATCTATCATTATTTTCCAGCTTACTAGTAACTGCAATGCCGAATCTCGCTGAGGTGTCTCAGGAGGAAGAGCCAGTACCTCTGCGATCGCCTGCTTTTGGACTTTACCTCGCCCCATTAATCTTAACCACAAAGTTTCTGGAACGGGGGAGAGTTGATGGATAACCACAAAAGCAACTTCCAGGCCTTTGGGGAAGGTGTATATTCCCTCTGGCCAGTGGGAACTAGCCTTTGCCCCAAAGTCTGAGAGGCGCTGCTCAGAAGCCGTTGGCGTTAGAATCCATAGGTGAGCAGGGGTTTCCTTCTCGTTTTGTTTTGCTTGGACGGCTAGAAGCTTCAGGAGGCAAGCTTTAACCTCCTTCCGTGAGACGGGGTTCCTGTAAGGCTCAAATAGACAGAGCTGTCGAGCCATTTCTCCTAGCAATCCTAAACTCGGGTCAGGGCTGAGGTTCGGGTAAGGGGAGAAGTACACATCCACCCAACGGGCTTCTCCCGGTACTTCTCGACTCACTTCCAGCAATCCCAACGGGCTCAACAGAGCTTCTAACAGACCTTTACTAAATTGATCAAAAGGGGAGTTAGTCATAATCAACACTAATTATTAACAATTAGTCGATCCAAATTTTGCGCGATCGCCTTTTCTGGAACCATTCCCACTAAACTCTTAGAGTCAGCCTTATCTGAGCAGAAAAAAGTACACATAGCGTAATGGTATTATTATAGCGTTTGTTGTGTTTAAGAGAAAGGAAAAGAAATCCAGATAATAGCAAAAATCTGGAAAAATGGCTTGACCAAAAAAATTTCCAGCTGCAGCTTAATAATGGGAAATGTTTCGCCAAATAATCCGGTTTACAACTCAACTTTTAGACTGAGCAGTAATGCTCACCCTCTAACCTATCGATAGAGTAGCGATATCAAATATTCTTATCAACCTCTCAATTGAGAGATTGTTCATTGTTCATTGTTCATTGTTCATTGTTCATTGAAAAGTTATTCTCGCCGATTACCTCCAACTAATTCTTTATCTACATCAGATTCTAAATTAGAAGCAGTACCACCAAAAAGACCGGAATCAAAAAGCTCCCGATCCATAACCATATCGAATTGGATTTCCTTTTCTTCTGGAGGTTCCTCTTGCTGATGGTGTGGGGAAACTGCTAAACCGATGCGAATATCCGTAACTATAGCGGTAGAGTTGGATTGAATTCTGGCTTTGACGCTGCTATCTTCTAGGGCCAGGGGTAAGCCGGAGATTTCGATTTGGGAGGGGATTTGGCCTTCCACTAGCTGTAGTGGGGCGATGCGGGCGACGGTTGCCCCTGCTGCGTATACTTTGACTTTATCTATTTTTGAGTTTAGTTGGGCTAAGAGCATTTTTTTTGAACCGCAGATGAACGCAGATAAACGCAGATGAGTAGGGATATTTAGGATAGCTATATTTCTCAATCTTCTCAATTATGCCATAATATTTCTGATGGGCGGAACTACAGGGAATGAGCGGTGGAGCAGTACTAGATGAGAGCGGAAAGTTAATTGGCATTCACAGAGGTAAAGGTGAAGGAATCTTTATTGAAGCTATTTTAGCCTTTGTTCAAATCTAATCAATACAAGCTTCCACTGTCATAAGGGTTGATACAGGAACTATCAACTGCTCAGAATCCAGATTTATTACTCTATCGTTGTAATTAAATCCCCTTGATATCTAAATTTTCGAGCAACTTTATTCTCCCAAACCTATAAATATAGCGCTACGCGCAATTCAAACTGAGAAATTCAAAATTCATAAAGATGGCTAGGACTAGGTTTCAGGCTTTATTAATGTCCTAACCTAAATGCGTAGTGCTATAATAAAAAAAATTTGACAATAATCAGAAAAGTAGCTAAGATAAAACTATATCGCTCACAGGCAAGATGCCTGTGCCACAGTAGCTATGAACACCAGGAAACGGAACCCAACCCTATGCCGTTTTTACCTCCAACTTGAGAATGGGAACCTCAGGTGATCGCTCTGTTATTGCCATCTTCCCAATATTTCCCCAAATCCTTATCCCATCTTAGAAAAAAACTTGCTGGAAGCAAATATTATATTGTTGTATAATTCAACTAGTAACCCGATCGCTTATCTAAGACTCAAAGCTTATGCCTGCCAAAGATATTTACCATGATACTGTTAAATTGGCATTAATTAAAGACGGCTGGAAGATTCTAACGGAAAACTATACTCTAGAGTATGGCGGAGATCGCTTATACGTGGATATGGCAGCCGAAAAATCAATTGCGGCTGAAAAGCAAGGTCAAAAAATTCTTGTGGAAGTCAAAAGTTTCTTGGGAAGATCTTTTATCAATAACCTAGAACAAGCTATGGGTCAATATCTCATTTATAGAGATATTGTATTAGAGAAAAAACTTGATTTTAAACTTTATTTAGCAATTACAACAGGAGTTTATCAAAATTATTTTCAACGCAAGTTAACTCGGACCATCGTCAAGCGAAATCGAGTAAATTTATTAATTTTCGATTCAGAAGGTGAGGTAATCGAACAATGGATAAATTAGAGCATCATCGAAAAATTGTCAAAGACATTTTAACGGCATATCATCATCTTAATGAGCAATGTGATTCTAGCACGAAAAGTGTTTTAGCTTTTGACGATGTACACAATCAGTACCTTTTACTATTGATGGGTTGGCAGAAAGATGAACGAATTAAAACTGTTACGGTCCATATAAGCTTGGAAAAGAACAAAATTTGGATTGAGGAAGATTGGACCGAAGAAGGGATTGCAACAGATTTGCTAGAAAAAGGAATCTCACGAGAGGAAATTGTTTTAGCATTTCATCCACCTCATCTCAGACAATATACTGAGTTTGCTACCTCATAATTAGACTTATTTAAAAATAATAACATCTCCAAATAGAAAATGTAAGACTTTTGTGGCTAAATCCAAAATCTTTTTTCCAGGTAGCTCCTCCTTCAAAATAACAGTAAATCGCAGCTATAAGTGCGGTGGTGGGCAATGCCCACCCTACGAATAGACCTTTTAAATCTAATCAATACAAGCTTCCACTGTCACGAGGGTTGATACAGGAACTATCAACTGCTCAGAATCCAGATTTATTACTCTATCGTTGTAATTAAACCCCCTTGATATCTAAATTTTCGAGCAACTTTATTCTCCCAAACCTATAAATAATAAGAAAAACTTGACAGCAATCAGAAAAGTAGCTAAGATAAAACTATGTCGCTCACAGGCAAGATGCCTGTGCCACAGTAGCTATGAACACCAGGCAACGGAACCCAACTCTATGCGGTTTTTACCTCTAACTTGAGAATGGGAAGCTCAGGCGATCGCCCAATTCCTCATCCTCAATCTTCCCCCAGGGTTAGTAAACCTGCTGTTCTATCTACCACCAACCTCCGAGTCTCTAACCAGGATAAACCAATTAAAACCTCAGTGATTTCTTCCCCACCTAATGCTTTAATTCTCAACTCTTGACCATCAAAAAAAACAGTTCCTTCGTAGAGTTTAAAATTTACTTGCCCTCTTGCTGTAAGCATTTTTCGATCGCGTTCAAATGACCATCCCAGACTCTCTATATCTTGGATATTCATGGCCAGAGTGTCAGTAAACCCAGTATCTAGTAATGCGTTAACTGGAATAACTGAGCCATCAGCAGCTATCAACTCGATTTCAAAATATAGCTCCCCTGATTCACCAAAATTACCTTGAATCATATTCTACCACAAGTTCCAGTTTCATTCAGGCGCATTTCCATAAGTCTGGCATTTGGATGCAAAGAGCGAGCTTTTTGGAAGGCAACTTCTTCATCTCGCTCAAGGAAATAATCACCACTATCTGGCTCAATCATAATAGCCCAGTCATAATGGTTGGCAACTAATTGGGGGTAAATGCGGTCAAAAATTGCCTGGCAACGCTGATAAAATTCTTGATCTAAAGCCTTGCGTCTGGCTAACTCTTCTGTAGGAATAGTATATTCAGGAAAAATCCTACCTCCACGGTTAATCCTTCTATCAATTTGCTGGATCATGGCACGACCTTATTACTGTTAGCGCTTATTTTATCTTGATAATAACAACTCAACAAAGCGAGTATCATATGTTTTAAATAATTCTACCACTCTTTTATCTGTTTTTACCTCTAACTTGAGAATGGGAAGGTCAGGCGATCGCCGATTCTGTTTGTAGATTTTTAGTCTTACTACGGTATAGTCTGGGTTACTCATCTACTTCCTGCAAATCCTCAACCGTCATGTTCCGGCTCGAAAGCAGTTCATCAAAACTGACAAAATCCCCATTAGTTTCACTGATCGCCTGTCGGAGCAGAGCAGAGTCCAGCGCATCCTCCATCAGGCCCGTAGCTTCTGAATCTAGTAGTGTCACTTGTCCTCACTATCATCATCCTGAATCATATTTTGCCAGCAGTCCCTTTTTCATTGACCCCCATGATCATCACTCTAGCAGTTGGGTGCTTCTGTCGGGCTTTTTTCAAGGCGACATCTCTGTTAGAGTCAGTGAAATAATCACCACTGTCAGGCTCAATTATAATAAACCAGTCGTGATGTGAGGTAACTAATTCTGGGTAAACTCGGTCAAAAATCACCTGACAACGCTGCAAAAATGCCTCATCCTCAGCCTCACGTCTGGCTAACTCTTCTGCAGGAATAGTATATTCAGGAAAAATCCTACCCCCTTGGTTCATCCTTCTATCAATTTTCTGCATCCTTTTTCACCCTCAATCATCCCCCAGGGTTAGTAAACCTGCTTTTCTATCTACTACCAACCGCCGAGTCTTTAACCAGGATAAACCAATTAAAATCTCAGTGATTTGCCTCCCAGCTAAGACGGGAATAGTTAACTCTTGACCATCTAGACAAACAACACCTTCGTAAACCTGAAAATTAACCTCTCCTCGTGCTGTCCGCATCTTCTGTTTATCTAAATATAACCATCCCAAACTTTCTATATCTTGAATATCCATTGCTAGAGTACCAGTAAAACCAGTGTCTAGCAATGCGTCAATGGTAACAATTGAACCATCAGTAGCGATCAAATCAATCTCAAAATATAGCTCCCCTGACTCACCAAAATTGCCTTGGATCATATTCTACCACAAGTCCCTGTCTTATTCAGTCGCATTGCCTGAAGTTGAGCCGTTGGATGCAAAGAGCGAGCTTTTTGCCAAGCAACCTTGTGATCCGGTTCAATGAAATAATCACCACTGTCAGGCTCAATAATAATAAACCAGTCGTGATGTGAGGTAACTAATTCTGGGTAAACTCGGTCAAAAATCACCTGACAACGCTGCAAAAATGCCTCATCTTCAGCCTCACGTCTGGCTAACTCTTCTTCAGGAATAGTATATTCAGGAAAAATCCTACCCCCACGGTTCATCCTTCTATCAATTTTCTGGATCATGGCACCACCTTATTACTGTTATCGCTGATTTTATTTTGATAGTAACAACTCAACAAAGCGGAAAATATCTTTTAATAATTCTACTACTCCTTTATCTGTTTTTATCTTTAACTGGAGAATGGGACGGTCAGGCGATCGCCGATTCTGTTTGTAGATTTTTAGTCTTAGTTGGCTAATATCGCCAATACCTATTAGAGATTGCGGTAGACTTCGCCATCGTTACGTTTGCCCACACGAAAAACTCTGACTTCTTGTTTTTCAATGGTGTAAAGAATCCGGTATTCTCCCTGTGTTACTCGGTATCCTCCAGGATATCCCTTTAGAGGTTGACAATCCTGGGGCTTGGGGTTGGATTGAAGGGAAAAGATCTTTAATGCGATTTGCTTGAATTCCTTGTTTGGAAGGTTTTTTAAGGCTTTAAGTGCCTGTTTGCCAATGCTTACGGTATAGTCTGGGTTACTCATCTACTTCCTGCAAATCCTCAACCGTCATGTTCCGGCTCGAAAGCAGTTCATCAAAACTGACAAAATCCCCATTAGTCTCACTGATCGCCTGGGAAAGCAGAGCAGAGTCCAGCGCATCCTCCATCAGGTCCGTAGCTTCCGAATCTAGCAGTGTCACTTGTCCCCTACCCAACCGCTCGATCAGTTCGGAGATGTCTACTCCAAATCCATCTGCTAGTTTTTGCACCTTGGTCCACCCTTCGTCGGTGACTGTGACGGTGTGCTTGTTTTTCTTCTCGTAGATAGCGCTGCGGTCTGACAACTCACCAGGCTGGAAATTGCTCGGATTCGGAGCATTCATTTTGCGTGGCATAGTCTCTCCTCCTTCAACCAACTTTTCTAAGATAACACGCCCAATGAGGGAGGTTTTGAGTTGTGTCTCTTCAGATGCAAGATCTGAGACTAAGCACAGTTAACCGCACTTCAGTTGATTTTTAATTAATCATTGTTCTTTATCCATAGAATAAAACACAATTTCATCATTCAAAGGTTGAAGTTTACTTCCTGGATAATAGAATGAAAGAATCTTTTCCGCAGACCAACCCAATCTAGCCAAATTATAGGAACCGTATTGACTTAATCCCACTCCATGGCCGAAACCACCACCAACAAAAGCATACCCTTTCAAACTACCATCTCGATTCAATTGTTCTTCTAAATAAAACAAAGTACTAATAGGAGGACCGAAAGCACTGCGCACCTCTGTTTTTAATAATTCTACTACTCCTTTATCGGTTTTTACCTCTAACTTGAGAATGCGACCAGAAGGCGATCGCTCTGTGATTGTCATCTTCTCAATCTTGGTAAAATCAGCTAAAGGATGTTTAGTTCGCTTCAAATATTTTCCTAAATCTTGACTTAATTGCTGGATACTACTAGCCTTATGCCAACGAAAGACATTTCTCCCCGTTTCGTTAAATCCTTGTTCCAAACTGAGAAAACGGCGAAGGTTGATTTCTTCTGCTAAAGAATTCTTTTCTAAGTCCCAAACTTGGTTGGGAGAATCAATTACTGCTTGTAAATAAGGACGGTGTTCTCCATTCCAAATATCCCCAAAACGAGCGGTTATGCCTCCCGTAGTGGCGGAATAAAGAGCATCTACTAATTCGTTATTGTAAGTCAGTACTAAATTTTTGGTAGCGGCTATAGCCCTATCGGAACGAGAGTTAGCCCCGCTGAGCCCTTTATAAACCTGACAGTGAGTGGTGGCGCAAAGTTCGTAGTTATCCGCTGCAAACCGTCGCAAATTTCGCAGAGCGTAGGTACGAGCAATGATAGCTTGAGCTTCGGCTGCATTGGCAGGAGCATTGGGACCAATTTCAAAGGGAACTACTCCTCTGAGATAATCTTCCAGTTCTACTTTATTGACTAGGGTATAATTATTATAAGCATTTGCTTGTACCTTCAGGTTTCCAGGATAGATTAATACCTGCTCCCCTTGCTGCACTTGCACTCGTTCTTTACCGGTAGTAATGGTTAATTCTTCTGGCTTGCTCTGAGGGTAGCCGAAGAGTTCGTAGCGCTGTCCTTCCAGAGTAAAAGCTATTTGAGGTAAAGCCTTCAAAATCTCCGTTTCCAGATAGACTTGATTGTAACCTTGAGCTTCCAAACTTTCCAATAGCAAGCGGCGCAATAAAGGGGTTGGGTAAACATCTCGTTTGGCCCACACCTGCCACCTTCCCGGTTGGGTCACTTCTACCGCAATCCCCCGTTCTTGCCATTTCTTCGCACTATCTTCCGCTGTTTCAAAAGTGGCGTGGTCGCTTAATACCAGTCTTTCGGCAACAGTGGCTTGGGGTAGGGCTGCCAGCTCTATTTCTAATTCTAGTTGCTTTGTCTTGAGAGTGCGATGGCCAAAGCGGAGGTGGAGAGTATCTCCAGCAGTAGGAGTGACGATTAATTTATCGGTAACTTCCGAGCCAAAACGCTGAACTATGCCTACTTCTAGTTCAATTTGTTTGTCTTTAGCCCCGGCGGTTAAAGCTACTGAGAGTGCTGCGAGACACAAGCCTGCAATCCCCACCACTAATTTTTCTGCTTGAGGCAATTGAAATCGCTTCATGACATTTCTCGGGAAAATGGAAACCC
>JH611006.1 GCA_000252485.1 Prochloron didemni P4-Papua_New_Guinea
CCTCTTCAGAGCGGGGTGCTGACGATTTACTCTTTATCAGTCATCAAGGATTTTGATGACCTTAGTGTAGACGATGAAAAAACAATTGCAACCCCCACATTCAGATAGCAGTCGAACCATAGATTAGGACAAATGAAAATATGTTCCGTTTTATCAATAACCAAGCGCGAAGCGCTATAGCAATGAGCAATGAACAATTAACAATGAACAATTAAGAGTTCGTGCAGAAAAATGCCCCTTTCGCTTTATACAAAGGTGATACAGCAGATGCAGCACTTTTGTATAAAAAATGTAGCATGTAACGACACTTTAGGAGCGAAGCGCTATAGATTAACTGTCAACTATCCACTATCAACTATCCACTATCCACTATCAACTGCTATATGGATAATTCAAGTCCCACTAGCGCTTCATCCTGGTCTACTTGAGCGAGAGTATCGTGAAGAATTTCTCCTTTAATCAGGCGATCAGCAGCATTCAACAAGACATCGTCCATGTAAGGCTTGGTAAAATAGGCATTTGCACCCCGTTCGGCGGCAATGCGGCGATGGCGTTCCGCGCCGCGAGAAGTTAGCATAGCTACGGGAATTTGACTCAGTTGTTCGTCTTCCTGCAAACGAGACAACAAGTCTAAGCCATTTAACCGAGGCATTTCAATATCGCAGAAGACTACATCTACCTCTAGGTTAGAATTGAGTTTGTCCCAAGCATCTTGACCGTCCCTGGCTTGTTCTACTAAATATCCCGCAGCTTTAAAAGTCATGGAGAGCAGTTCTCGTACTGTAATGGAGTCATCAATAATCAGCACCTTCCGTTGCTTAAATACGAATTGTGGCTCTTCTTCTACTATCTCCAACACTTCAAGCTGCTCAGATTCAGGTTCCACTGGCTGACGTGTACTTCCCGCCAACAGCACTTCTCCTTTGATCATCCGTGCTGCACCATCTAGCAATACTTCTTCCAGATAGGGTTTAGTAAAGTAGCCGCTAGCACCCAACTCAGCAGCCATTTGCCGATGTCGTTCAGCACCTCGAGAGGTGAGCATGCCGAAGGGTAAGTGAGCTAGATTTGAGTCGAGTTGAACTCGCGACAACAATTCTAAACCATCCATACGGGGCATTTCAAGATCGCAGAAAACAATATCGCAAAGTAAGCCAGAACGAATTTTATCCCAGGCTTCCTGTCCGTCTCTGGCCTGTTCCACCCGATAACCTGCTTTCGCAAAGGTCATGGAGAGCAACTCCCGCACTGTAATTGAGTCGTCCACAATCAGTACCACCGGTTCTGAGGACGTGGGACCTTGACCTGCTTCTGGTTGCACGGGCATGTGGGCGATGTCCTTGCGCACTTTTCCTTGAGAGATTTCAATCAGTTCTAGCACGTCGGCAATGGGCATCACCCGACCGTCACCCAGCACTGTGGCACCAGCAATGCCGATTGGTTTGGGCATGGGTCCTTCAATTTGCTTAATGACAATTTCCTGTTCTCCAAGGACTTGGTCTACCTGCACTGCTAAATAATTGCCAGCACTACGCAGGACAACAAGGGAAACCATGCCTTCTTCTCGCTGACCTCCATAGACTCTTCCTCGAGTAATTTTGCGATTGTAGGTGAGGAGTTTGTTTAGAGGTTGAAAAGGGAGTAGATTATCCCGCCAGCGAACGCATTTTTCCCCATTGCTATTTTCCACAATTTCATTGGGGGAGTAGTCTTGCATATCTTCTACTCCGTCCATGGGGAAAGCCATGCGACATCGATCTGAGATACAGCAGAGTGCTTTAGAAATACTTAGGGTGAGGGGAAGGCGAATAGTAAAAGTGGTTCCTTGTCCTATTTTAGAATCGATAGAAACTGTTCCCCGAATTTCGCTCAGGCTGGTGCGCACTACGTCCATGCCCACGCCCCGACCTGAAAATTGATCTGCTTGGTCTTTGGTGGTGAAACCGGGGTGGAAGATTAGGTCGTAGATATCATGAGGGCTCATGCTTCTAGCTTGGCGAGTGGTAATCAGTCCCTTTTCTATGGCCTTAAACTTGACTTTTTCCTGGTTAATTCCCCCACCATCGTCAGCCACGACAATCATTGTTTGGTTCCCTTGAATAAAGGCTTTAATGGTCACGTTGCCTTTCGGGGATTTGCCACTTTGCCGTCTTTGTTCTGGAGTTTCGATTCCATGGGTAATGGCATTGTTCACCAAGTGGGTCATGGGGTCGTAAAGGTGTTCCAAAATCATTTTGTCCACCAAAACATCCCGACCTTCTACATGCAATTCAGCTTGTTTGTTCAGTTTCAGGGATATTTCCCGCACTGCCCGACGGAGGCGATCGCCTGTTTGACCGAAGGCAATCATGCGAGCTATAGTCAGACCTTCTTGCAACTGAGTCGTTACTTGGCGAAAGTTTCTTGCTACTTGTTCCGTCTCATCTACCAGGAATTCAATATCCGAGGAAGCCTCTTTTACTCTCACAACCAGTTCGATCATTTCCTGAGAGAGCAAATGGAAGCCACTAAAGCGGTCCATTTCTAGGGGATCGTAGTCTTCACCACCCTCAAAACTGCCGTCACCTGAGGATGGCTCTCCTTCCTCGGATTTGTAGTTATTGCGGCTTGCCAGTAAAGCTCTTTCTAAGAGCGATCGCTCGTACAAATCCTGCATTCGCACACCCACATCGCTCAAATTCTGTACCTGGTTGAGCAAATTACCCAGAAATTGTCTTAGCCTCTCTTGGTCTTGCTCCAAACTATTGCGGTTGACCACCAATTCTCCCATCAAATTGCTAAAGTTATCCAGTTGTTTGACGGGAACCCTCATTGTTTGCTCGAAACCTTTGGCTTTTGAGGAGCGCCCTGCTTTTTGAGAGCTTTTACTCCCTGCTTGAACCGCTGCCGCTCCCCCCATTGTTAGGTTGGTTTCATCTATTAAGTCGTCTAAATCGCTAAATTCATCGTCATCAACAGCAATATGGTCCGGCTTTATTTTATTTTTATCTAATTGTTCTAACTTAGATCCCAAGCTAGTTGTTTGCTCTTCAGCAATTGCTGGATTCGGGGCATCTATAGTTGCTAATAACTGCTGGAAGTCCTCTAGTTCTGCAGTGGCTGGTTGTTCGATTAAGGCTTCTAATTCCTCAAACTGTTCGTAGACCAAGATCGGAGCCGCGTCCTTTACTTGGCCAGAGGTCTCTGGGGCTGACTCTTCAAATAAATCTCCTCGTTCTAAATCTGTTGCCGACCTATCTGTTTCTTGTCTTTCCACGAATTCTAAGGAAAGGTCTTCCTCAAATAAATCTCCTAGGTCCAAATCTCCTGCCGAGCTCGTTGTTTCTACTGTCGATTTTTCTTCCACGAATTCTAAGGAAAAGTCTTCCTCAAATAAATCTCCTAGGTCCAAATCTCCTGCCGAGCTGGTTATTTCTGGTGGTGATTTTTCTTCCACGAATTCTAAGGAAAGGTCTTCCTCAAATAAA
>JH611007.1 GCA_000252485.1 Prochloron didemni P4-Papua_New_Guinea
TTTCTTCCACGAATTCTAAGGAAAGGTCTTCCTCAAATAAATCTCCTAGGTCCAAATCTCCTGCCGAGCTGGTTGTTTCTGGCGGTGATTTTTCTTCCACGAATTCTAAAGAAACCTCTTCCTCAAATAAATCTCCCAGCTCTTCTCCTGTAGAGTTCGTTGTGTCTGGTGATAATTTTTCTGTCTCTTCGTCTAAGGAAACCTCTTCCCCCAATAAATCTCCCAGCTCTAAATCTCCTGATTCTAGGTCCTTCGAGTTCGACAATAGTTCTGTTTCTTCCTCAAAAGAGAAGCCTCTGCCAAACAAGATCAGAGTATCTTTTTCCCTCCGAGGTTTCTTCTCTTTTTGGTTGTCAACTTTTTCTTTTTTTGCTGATGATTCTTCCCCAAATAGGTGGTTGATTTCTGAATCACGATCTAATTCCGAATCCTGAGCTAATACTGGTTCTTCTTCAAAAGAGAAGTCTTCATCAAATAGGTCATTCAGCTCCGAATCTAAATTTGAATATTTTTCTGAATCAGCAACCCCTGATTCAGAAAAGGAAAAGCCCTGGCCAAATAAGAATAATGTGTCTTTTGCTTCTATTGTTCCGCTCTTGCTTGCTGTTTTTTTCTCTTTTTGTCTGAATAAATTTTCGGTTTCAGTACCAACAGAAGCTGAATCAGCAAACAGATCGTTTAAATTTGCTTCATCCTCTGAATTTTTACCATCTTGTGGAGTTTCCTCAGAGGAATACGATTCTGTAAATAAAGAGTCTAAATCTCCCTCTGACTCCTCTGTGTCAACTTCTTCCCACCCTAGCAAATCTGTTTCGTTTTCGTTTGTTTCTTCTTGCGGTGAGCGGAGTCGAACTGCCACCTTGGTTGTGACTGTAGGGGAGGAAGGAGATAGTTCTTCCAGTTCCGCACTTACTCTAATTTCATCCTGGCGACCTGCTAAAACTAATTCTCCAGCTTGTTTGATTTCTTTAATAATCAGCATGACTGAAGAGCGATAGGGGTTTTCGGGATTGGCGATCGCCCTTGCTGCTGTTTCTAGCAATTCTATCCAGCTAGGTATTTTTGCCAGTCCGCCTAGTTGAGCTAACTTTTGCAAACGGGATTCTAACTGTTGGCGACCAGAATTTTCAGAGCCTTGTTTTGATATTTCCCGGATCTGGCGCAACTCCATGAGGACTTTCTGATGAAATTGTTGTTGCAATACTTGGTTTTCACTCTTAGGACTTTTCATTGTGTTTTTTTTGCCAGTTCTGTAAGTTTTATTTTTCACGGTTAATCTACGCCATCGAGAGTGTTTTTACTTTAATCGCTTCTATAGAGTCAGTTCTCTTTATCTCTGGCTATTCTAGCCAATTTTTTTCTGATTAGGGCTGTTTTGCTTTAGCCCTTGCCCTTTTTCCTGTTACAATTTGTCAATTAAGTTCAATCCTCTAAATTATAGCCAAATTCTGCTAATCTCATAGTTGATTGTCGCCATTTTGGCTTTACTTTGACAAATAATTCTAAATATACTTTACCGGAAATTAGTTTCTGAATTTGCTCTCGTGATCGAGTGCCGATATTTTTCAACATGATACCTGCCTTGCCAATTAAAATTCCCTTTTGGGAATTCCGCTCAACATTAATTGCTGCTATAATTCTAGTACAAGATTTGACTATTTCTATTTGCTCGATGGCGATGGCCACTGAGTGAGGTATTTCTTCTCTGGTATGAAGTATTATTTGTTCTCGAATCAATTCGCTAATAATAAATCTTTCCGGTTGGTCTGTCACCAGCTCGGGAGGATAATAGTAGGGACCACATTCTAAGTTAGAAATTAACAATTCTTGGAGCAATGGCAATCCATTCTTAGTTAGGGCGGAAAATTGCACCATTGGCCAGTTGCGTTCCTGGGATATGTGAGTATAACTCTCAACTATAGATCCAGTAGATTGAGTAGATTGAGTAGATTGAGTATTTTCGGGTTGCAGATCTGATTTATTTAATCCCAAGATAATTGGCGTTTGACTATGTTTAAGCAGTTCCACAATAAAGCGATCGCCCTTTCCTGCTGGGGTGGAACTATCTACTACCAATAATACTGCATCCACCCCATTAATTGCTCTTTTGGCATTTTGTACCAATACTTTTCCTAGTTGGTGATGGGGTTTGTGGATGCCGGGAGTATCCACAAAAATCAACTGGGCTTTATCTGTTGTCAGTATACCTCGCAAGCGATTCCGTGTTGTTTGGGCAACGGGAGAAGTAATGGCAATTTTTTCCCCTACTAATTGATTCATGATGGTTGATTTACCCACATTCGGTCTACCGATAATAGCCACAAATCCCGACTTAAATCCTGGTGGAGCCATGGGAACTATTGGAACCATGGGGTTTTCTTGTGGGTTTTCTTGTTGTTGGTTATTTTTTAGTTGGTTACTTGACACTTTCCATAATTCCTAAAACGTATTCCCCTTGATTTACCGATTGGTTATTGGTTACATCAAATATTAAACCACTTGCTTCCGCTCTAACTTCAATTAAATTAGGTTTCGCTTCTTTTTTATCAAAGGAGAGAATTTGATAAAGCAGATCTCCTGCTTGCACTTGGTTTTTCAATTTTATTCTACTGTAAATCATTCCTCCTGTTGCAGCGTAATATTTTTTAATTTTAGTTTTATTTATCAATTGAATTGGAGTTAATTTACCTGGTAAATTAATCATTTCTTTATAACTCAGATAATTGAGAATACCATTAGCTCCTTGTTGCACCAATTCAGGATTCATATCCATGCCAGAACCTAGTTCTAAAGTCCAAGATTCTAAGTCAAATTGAATCCGCTTACCCAACTGTCCAAATTTTTTTTCTAATGCCAGCCAAGGTTTGAGAAAAGCTTCGTCAAAAGCATCCCCATCATATTCTGTCATTAAGATACCGTAATTGAGGAGAAAGTATTGGGCACTTTCTTCTCTGCCGTGGAAGCAATAAAGATAGTCTATGGCTTGGTTACTGGAACTATGAATATCAATGAGGTAATCCGCATCTAAACACAAGGATTGTAAATAATAACCATAGCGTTGGCCATAAGGGACGCTGCTATTACTTTCGATTTTAGCAGCTTGACCCTGAAAAGCAGTTAAGATTTTATTCAAATAATTGAAGCGAATAGCTTCAGGTGGTAAGTGCAATTGGGACTGGACAAATTCATCTAAATCTTCACATTCTTTCTCGTAGTCCCAAAAAATGCGACTGACTACTTTGCCATCGTAAGGATTGAATCTACCGGTAGCAAAAAAGTGGCTTCTTTGGTTGGTACCGAGGGGGTTGCAAACAGGAACTAACCAAATTTCTCCTTTCAGTCCATCGGCAGGTAGGCGGTGGAAAAATTCAATTAACTGGTAAATTACCCCATTGCCAATAATTTCTGCTCCGTGGAGATTAGCTTGGATATAGGCTTTTTTACCGGTAGTAGTACCCTTGAATTTGTATACTTGAATGTGCTGGCGATCGCCATTGGCAAGTTGCAACACATCAATGGTCTCAATTTGCTGATGGGTCATTGGTTATAGGCGATCAGGAATGGATCGCTAGCAACTGTTAACTCAGATAGGCTATCAATAGGCTATAATAAGAAAAATAAGAGTTGATTTGCATTTATTATATATATATATATATCCATTGGTAAGAGGTTTATATGAATTGGCGCACAGCTTCGCGAATCTCTTGGAGATCGCTAATGGTGATTATCTCTTGTGGCGCTATATTGAGCTTGTTTTCCTTGAAGGCGCTGAATAGAAATGTAGCCGAGGAGTCCAACCCTGTTTTGGAAGCACAACCGGCAAAATTGTCCCAATTCCTGCAACAACAAGCGGAATCCATTACCATGAAAGTACTTTCCGGCCAAGAAGTCCTTGGTTCTGGATTTATCATTCGCCAGCAAGGATCTGTTTATCTGGTAGTTACCAACCACCATGTCTTGCGTTCCGCCACACCTCCTTATCAGATTCAGACTCCCGACGATGAAGTTTACCCAGCAGAAGTATTACCCATCTCTTCTTTTGAGAACTACGATCTAGCTCTGTTGCGCTTTCAAAGTCAGACAATACAATATGAAGTAGCATCTACAGGTACTTTGCCTCAGGCGGGAGAACAGGTTTTTGCTGCTGGGTTTCCTTTTAGGGCTCAGTTTCCCGAAACTTATACCAATCCTTCTCTTGAAGAAGGGCAAGAGTGCAAGCCATCGTCTTTATCTAACCTCAAGAGAGGGTTTGTTTTCTGCGAGGGCAAAATTACCCAGAAACTGGATCAACCTTTAGAAGGAGGCTATCAAATTGGCTACACTAATAATATAGAAAAAGGAATGAGTGGGGGTCCGCTGTTAAATAATCGCGGCGAGGTAGTTAGTATTAATGGGATGCATGCCTATCCTCTTTGGGGCGACCCTTATATTTATATGAATGGTTCCCAACCTCCCGAGAGTTTGAAAGAAGAGTTGATTCATTCTAGTTGGGGTATTCCTATTGAAACTTATCAAAAATTAACAATGAACAATGAACAATTAACAATTAACAATTAAGAGTTCGTGCAAGAAAAATGCCCATGCACGCTTTATACAATCTCCATGAAGTTATAAAAATTTGTAGGTTGGGTTGAGCGATAGCGAAACCCAACAGCACGGCTTGTTGTGTTGGGTTTCGTGACCTCAACCCAACCTACAATCTAATTTGTTGCTGGTTCTAAATAAAGAGCGATCGCCTCACGAATATTTTCTAAGGCTTCTTCTTCAGTTTCCCCCGCTGAGACACAACCGGGTAATTCCGGACACCAAATCGCCCAATCTCCTGTTTCTGGATCGATTTCAAGAATGACACGCCATTTCATGTTTGTTGTTTGTTGTTTGTTGTTTGTTATTTGTTGTTTGTTGTTTGTTGTTTGTTGTTTATGAATTTTGGCTGCTGTTTTCAATCATAGTATTCATGATATCTAGGCTTTGTTGTTTGTATTGGTTAATGGGCAAAAGTATTTTTTGAGCAGGGTAATTTATAATATATAATTATATAATATTACAAGCTAAATTCTCTAATAGCGACTCCCGTACCTACCTCAGCAGCCCCATGAACTTGTCTGAAGCAATGTAAAGTTGTGTAACTCTTTGAAAAAAGTTGAGGTATAATGGCTTCACAAGGTAGGAGCTGAAGGGATTGGGCGGACAGCCCAGAGGGCTATCCCACGGTTTATTTATTAAAGTGTTTCTTAATAGGAGATTTCAGCACTGATACCGGGTTTCTAACATTATTTTCAGATCCACACCGAGATTTATTGAAGAAACCCGGTTTCTAACTCCAGCTTTTAGTCTAAATCTAGATTAGCGATCGGTCACGGATCCGCTTCGCGGCGCGCTTTTCTTTATCTGCTTAGTTCTCAGCATTCTCCTCCCAACTTATCCCAATCATCAGGAGGATTTCCCTTTCCCAATCCCTTAACAAAAACTGCATATGGGTCAGATTTTGCTCCTGCCTTTCGTAATGTATTTTCATCGTTCATCCAAGCGTAAACGATCGCCTTATGGGAACTACTGTATCGAAAAAACAAGCGAAAGCGACCGAAAAACTTAGCTCGATGCCAATGACGATAACTTTTCCCCAGTGTATTTCCCAAGCGAAACTGTTCTGCTTTCGGATTGGATGGAATCTCAACTAGAATTAAATCAATAATTCTCTTGAGCAGTTTAGTTTTTGGATGGCTTTGATAAGTGTCGGGATTTTTATCTTTGATACTTTCTACATCCTCCATCAGGCGGTTAAATACTTCTCTAAATGCTGGATGCTGGTACAATTTCCAGCCGTTGCGTTCATCAAAACTACTCACAGTCCTATCTCATCTGGAAATTCATCCATCTCATTAATCAACACACCTTCTACCAGTTTAGATGCTGCTGCAATTTTAGTTTCAGAAAGTGGCCTTGTCCGTTCGGGGTGATTTTTCAGATCGTTTTCTAGAAAAGCTAAGAATGCTGCTACTACACCATCTTCATCGTAGTCTTCTTCTCTCACTTCACTCTCATCAACTACGGAAATGAGAACGTGACCGGGAGCAACTACTCGTGCTTTTACTTTCGCTTCTGGTTTAAATTCTGGATTGGAGTTAAAAAATGGCTTATCTAGTTGGATAGCTTCAGACTTTTCCGTCGTTGTTATAGAACCGTTATAACCCATAGTAATCTCTTGTTGTTGGTTGTTTGTTGTTTGTTGTTTATGAATTTTGGCTGCTGTTTTCAATCATAGTATTCATTCAATCATAGTTTGTTGTTTGTATTGGTTAATGGGCAAAAGTATTTTTTGAGCAGGGTAATTTATAATATATTATTATATCATCATACAAGCTAAATTCTCTAATAGCAACTCCGATACTTATCTCAGCAGCCCCATGAACTTGTCTGAAGTAATGTAAAGTTGTGTAACTCTTTGAAAAAGTTGAGGTATAATGGCTTCACAAGGTAGGAGCTGAAGGGATTGGGCGGACAGCCCAGAGGGCTATCCCACGGCTTATTTACAAATACTTTATCTATATATATCTCTCTTCTTTCTCTGCGTCCTCTGCGTCTCTGTGGTTTTTTCAATTTAATAGTCTTTGTAAAGTATTTTGTTTATTTATCAAATAATATGAAATCTGAAAAAGAATGCTACAGATAAAATAATCTTATAAGAATTTGTAGGTTGGCTTGGACGATGGCGAAACCCAACACAACTTAGTGCTGTTGGGTTTCGTTACCTCAACCCAACCTACAATCTCATTTTTATTTGGGGGTGTGGAGCGCTCCTCAGTAGCTATCAATTATCAATTATCAATTATCAATTATCAATTATCAATTATCAATTATCAATTGTCAACTGTCTCAATTCTCTAATAGCAACTCCCGTACCTACCTCTGCAGCTCGCTGAAAAACCCAATCGCTTATCTGGAATAAATCAATCTCGGGAAAATAGAGGCTGAAGGAGCGTAACTCATACCCACCCTGTTGGAAACCGTAAATTTTCAATTTCTTGTTCTTCAATAACCAAACTTCTGGCACTTGATAGGCAAGATAATCATTCACTTTAGTATAATTAGTAACATCAATTTCAATAGCTAAATCTGGAGGTGGTTCAACTTTCCAATTAATACGGTCTTTGCCCACTGCTGCCTGCCAATTATTGATATAAAAGCAATAATCTGGTTCAATCCCATGTTCTTGGGGCAACTCCATAGTAATAGGAGTAAACGCTTCGTAATTACAATTTTGTTTTTCTAGCAGTATTTCAACTATTCTGGCTAACAAATGGACTTCTCGTCCATGTCTGGGCATGGGACTCATCAGCAAAATCTCTCCATTGCAATATTTTATACGGGGAATCGAGCCATCCCCTCGACTTTCACAAAGTGCTTGATAATCTTGCCAAGTTCCCGGTATTTGTACCACGGTTCCCGGTGGTAGTTTGGTTTTTCTTTTGAAATAACTGCGTACATTATCTTGTTGTTTGTTGTTTGTTGTTTGTTGTTTGTTGTTTGTTGTTGGTTGTTGCCTGCACTGAGCGCTTGCCCTGAGCGCTTGCCCTGCCCTTCGGCGACCCTCTGGGACCGCGAAGTCGAAGGGTAGTCGAAGGGTAGTCGAAGTGTTTGTTGTTTATGAATTTTGGCTGCTGTTTTCAATCATAGTATTCATGATATCTAGGCTTTGTTGCCTGCACTGAGCGCTTGCCCTGAGCGCTTGCCCTGCCCTTCGGCGACCCTCTGGGACCGCGAGGTCGAAGGGTAGTCGAAGGGTAGCCGAAGTGTTTGTTGTTTAAGGATTGGGCGCGACAGCCCAAAGGGCTATCTCACGGGCTATTTACAAACATTATATCAGTTTAATTATTCGAATATAACCGGAATGCAAACACCATCAACAGTCATCCAGCGCAACCAAAGTCGCTCGATACCACGATAACTACCAGTCCACAAACCCAAACTTAATTCTAACTGTGGAATTGGCAATCTTCCCTTAGTTAAATTAACTGGTTGGTAACGATTATTTACCAGATGAAAAGCCTGCATTTTATTAGTATAGCGACTGAAGACTACATAGTAGGGAACTTTCAGAATTTGTTCGTAAACGAACCATTTCGTGGGCGGTCTTCCCGGTTCCCTTTTCTTCCTCCCCAAATCCTCATCTTCTGTTCCTGGAGATAATAATTCTACCACTACAAAAGGACTGACTTTCTCTTGCCAAATAACATAGCTCAAACGCATGTCTCGCTCTTGATATAATCGAGGTACGCCCACCACTCCAAACCAGTCGGGACGTTTATACCAAAGATGATGCTCTACATCGTAGTAAAGATACAAATCCATAGCACTAAAAACCATTTCTCGGTCCCAGTTGGGGGGTAGAAAGGTTAACATCAGCAGCATGGATTGCCAAGCGTGGAATTCATCGGGCAAAGCAGGTTCTCCTATATATTCACTAGGTAAATCGTACATTGTGGGCAATGTCTGCTGGGAATCTAGAGATGGATTGGATTGAATGGGTTGACTAATCATATTTTGTGATAGGATATTAAATAATTATGAACCGCAGAGACCCAGAGGACACAGAGATAAGAGAGGGAGAGAGAGCTAGAAAAAAATTCAGATCTCAATTATACAACTTTATTTACCCAATAACAAACAACAAAAAACCAACAACAAAAAACCAACAACAAAAAACCAACAACCAACAACCAATAACCAACAACCAATAACCAACAACTAAGCAATACTAGAACGTTTTTTACTTTCCTTGGAAGAAGTTCCCACATTCTTAATCCCAACTCGAATCATTTCCCGTTCCAACAAAGCAAAAAAACTAGCGCGATCGCCCCCCCTAACTACTGCTTGATTGTGGGCTTCTGATAAAGCAATGGGATAGCCCCTTCCTTTATATACTTGTGCTAGCATAATGCCCAAAGATTGGTCTAATAATTCCTTATCTTCAGCTACCCAAGCGGGAACTTCAACACGAGCAATTTCCGAACCTACATGAACGTAGCAAAAATAAACTCTCAATGGTTCGTCGTATAAGTCGAGAATCCGCAAATTGCTGCGCCACAAGCAACTTCTTTGTCCTGGGTTCAATAAGTGACTCCACACTGTAGCATCTCGCAAAGGGGCAATAACTTCGCAATCTTTTCGTTCTTCTAGATTGCTACAATTGACAATGCAATTGGGATGTTGGAAAGTACAAGCTGGAAGGCGCAGAAAATTAACCGCTTCAATGCTGCGAGAAGCGCTGACATAACCCATCAAAGGAATATTCTCTTGCCGCAACTCCTGCCATGCAGCGAGAATAGGCTGCAGAATGAGTTCCCTGGCATCTGAGGGCAAATTTTCCAAAAACCAGAGGATTAAAGAACCGTCCACCATGGCTAAATTAGGGATATTGTAGTGGGAACCGGGAGGACGAACCCAACGACAAGCCATTTCCGCCAGCATCTGCGCCTCGGAGACAGTGCGGCGATATCCCATCCATTCCTCAACTTTAATGCCCCACTGTTTCGAGACATAGATATCTTCCGGCTTGTAAAATACTTCTGGAATACTATCTAGCAAAGGAAATAAACCTTGACCGTAGTGGAGCATAATGCGACCGATATTTATCAGATAGCAATAGGTCACTTCGTGGTGAGAAGGAGAGATTTGGGAACCATCGGTAGAGAAGACGCTATGAGTGGGGTTCTGTGGGGGAATAGGGATTGCTGTATGCACCGGTTCTGTGGGAGTGGCAGCCGCAAAAAGAAGGCGATCGCGCCATTTTTGTTGCAGTTGCACTAATTCCTCTTGTGTGGAGCCGACCTGCAACAGCAACTCCCGAGCCCGCTGCAATCTTTTAATACTTGCCAACCCTTCTTGTTGTAAGTGCTGACTGATTCCCGGAATTTGTCCTGCAAGTTTAGCTAAGTCTAGCATTGGTTATTGGTTATTTGTTGTTGGTTGCTTGCACTGAGCTACGCGAGAGTGTTGGTTATTTGTTGTTGGTTGCTTGCACTGAGCTACGCGAGAGTGTTGGTTATTTGTTTTTGGAAGCAGCACTAAATAACTATAATATTTAAATATCAACTCAAAAGGCTACAATCAGATTTAAGAAAAAATTATCTCGAGTATAGTGCATGTCAAAAGAACACCAAGACCAGTCAAAACTACCCTCCCCTCAAGCATCAGTTCAAAAGGCGCAAGAGGAAGAACAAGTTAAACCAGTTGCCGGGTCAACTCCACGGTCGTCGGCAGTAGTTTCAGAAACTGAGACTACCGTTCAAGCTGACAATCATAATCAAACTGTAGTGGAAAATACTACCAAGCTTCAAGGTGGAGCAAAAAATCTGGAACAAAACGTGACAGAGTTGAAAGATACTCCCTCTGAAGGCAAGAAAACAAAAGAAGAAAAACTGCAAGATTCTTTACCGAGAAAGGGGGGTCTTCTCGATTTTATTTTGGGCAAACTTGCTTCTTCTTTACCGAAGTTAGGGCCGAAACTCTTCTCGAAATGGGGTTTAATCGGGATTATTCTTGTTATAGCGGTAGCAGTAATATTGACATCAGGATTACTCTTCCCCGATGAGACTGTCGAAGTAGCAGAAATTCCAGCAGTAGAAGAAATAGAAACTTCCCTAGAAACAGAAATAGCAGCAATTCCAGCAGCAGAAATAGAAAATCAACCAGAACCGGAAATACCGGAAATTCCAGCAACAGAAATAGAAAATCAACCAGAACCGGAAATACCGGAAATACCTATTATTAAATCAGAACCAGTTAACAATGAACCGAAACCCAAACTAAAACTTAACCCAGAACAAAGTTTAATTGCAGCAATTCAAGAACAAGTCACGAAAATTACTAGTGAATACGGCGATGGACTTATAATATCTTTGCAAGCTAATTTTATCAGTAGTCGTTTAATTATCAAGGCCAGTAATGATTGGTACGAATTAGCTCCGGAACGGAAACAAGCAGTAGCAAATGAAATTCTCGGTCGATCGCGAAAACTGGATTTCAAGAAATTAGCAATTACCGACCCAGAAGGGAAACTAGTTGCTCGCAGTCCCGTAGTAGGTCAAAAGGTGATAGTATTACAATAGGAGGTGAAATTTACATAAAGAGGTTATGTGAAAAAGAAGTTTGGGTCTGGCGATGGCCTCTATGGGTTCTTTAATTGTAGTTCAGGGGGCGATCTCAGCCCAGAACATTAACAATTGGCATTATCTCGGTGAGGAGGAGAACGGTATCTCCTTTTATCTCAATCGGACTCCCTTTCGAGATCCGGAAGAGGGCGATCACATTTATTATAACTTTCTCGTTTCCAATGTAAAAGGCAGCGTTCTGCTCTACATTGCTGGAACTTGTGCTACTCCTTCTGCTAGAATTCTGCAGGTGGTTTATTTCGATGCCAACGGACAGTTGCTGGGCAATACCAATCCTGCATCAATGGATGCTCTGCAGCGCCAAAATATCGAAACTGTAACCCCAGGTTCTAACGGTCTCGGTTTGTTGCAACACGAATTCCAACTGAATAATAGATAAAGTGCCGACTATAAGCTAAAATCCAAGTTAGGAGGCTGTAAGATAATTATACCATGATTGAGATATTCGGGGACTTTAGTGAATCTAAACTCAACAATGAAGAATTTTTAATCATTGGCTTTTCGCCTACTTCCATACCCATCAAGCAGCGCTGGCGAAACAATGGTTTGTCAGCAGATTTTGTTGCAGATTATTTAACCACCTTCTTTCCCGTCAGCGACGAAGATCCCAGCACGAGAGAACGACAAGTGCAAATTAAGGGCGCAGTTAGTTACATCGCCAACGAGTTGTTGGAAAATGCGATGAAATATAACGATGACGCATCCAAGTACTCAATAAAATTTGGACTTTATTTGCAAGAGGAGGAAAATGACAGTCTAGTTTCCACCGTACTGATAGCTACCAACAGCGTCTCCCCAGCAAACTTGGATACATTTAAACAATTTATCCAGGATTTAACCAGTTCCGATCCAGACGAGTTTTATTTTAAGCAGTTGGAAAAAAGTGCTGAGGACCAGACTGGAGAGTCTTCCGGCTTAGGTTTCGTGACAATGATTAATGATTATGGGGCAACATTAGGCTGGAAGTTCGAGAGTAAGCCCACCGAACTAAAAGAAATCACCGTCACCACAATGGTGCAGTTGCCATTATAAAATGAATCATCCAGGCTGATAGGATATACAATGGGTAAGGAGGTTGAACAGCATGGAAATTAAAGGGGAAAACTACACTATAGGGTACGAGTCAGATACGGCAACGGTGAATTTTCAAGGGTCGCTGCGGCTGGTTGGGATGGCGGAGTATAAACCAATTATAGAAATTTTGGATAGCGCCATTGCCGAAAACCCATCAACCATCACCTTGAATCTGCGGGAATTACACTTTCTTAACAGCTCGGGCATTAGCATGTTGTCTAAGTTTGTGATTGGCATCCGCAAGAAGAAAACTATTTCTATTGTTGTTAAAGGGTCCAAGAAAATACCCTGGCAAAGCAAATCCTTAAAAAATTTGCAGCGATTAATGCCTCAATTGATCCTGGAATTAGAATAGTAAACTAGAAAATTAGTCTGTAAGAATCAACCATGAGCAAGACAATTTAGCAAAATTGCTAAAGACCAGCAAATATAAAGCAATTTTAATTAATAATCAAGATCGGATAATGAGAGCTTCTAAAAATCCAAACATATAGGGGCCTACAGCTTTTTTTCCTTTGCAATAAAACTATATCGATAGAGTAAACATGTTGTTGGTTGTTGGTTGTTTGTTCTTGACTTCTCTGTAGGGTGGGCAATGCCCACCACAGCGAGTGTGGTCAAAAGTAGTTGTTTGTGTCTGAATACGTGTTTATCAACGTGGGGTAGCCCCCCTTCGACTTCGCGGTCACAGAGGGTCGCCGAAGTCCACTTGCTCCTACAGGTTACCTATTACAGATTATTGTCATAGTTCACTCTTGACTTTTGCCAATACACTCTCCATTTGAGCTAAGGGAACAGCCCCAGACAAGGTTTCCTGATTCATCACAAAGAAAGGAGTACCCTTAATCCCCAAAGTCTCAGCCATTTGGATATCCTGCTGAATCCCTTGGCTGGCCCCATCACTTCGGCGATCGCGATTAAATTGTTCCAAATCCAAATTCAACTCTTCTGCTAGAGCAAGATAAAATTCCTCTCCCAACTTCTTTTGTTGAGCAAAGAGACCGTCGTGGTACTCCCAAAACTTCCCCTGGCGATTTGCAGCCCAAGAAGCTTTTGCCGCTGCCATAGCTTGAGGGTGAATGGAAGTTAGGGGATAATGCTTGTAAGCCAGAGTTACCTCATCTCCGTGAAGGTTCATGAAATCCTTCACGGTCTCAGTAGCTTTGCCACAATAAGGACATTGAAAGTCCGAAAACTCTAGCAAAACAATTTTTTGCTCCTGCGATCCTGTGGTGGGAGAGGAGGCGATCGCTTTTTCTGGATTACTTGTTATCTCCTGCAACGCTACTTGCTGGGCTTGTTGCTCCCGCTGCTGTTGTTGGGCTAGATATGTCTGCAAAGACTCCCAAACCACTTCCGGATGGCTGCGAATAATTTCCAGCACTTCAGCTTCTAATTCCTGAGTCACTATTTTACCATTGTCTGCCCCAACTGGCAGACACCAACTCAGCCAGGTTAAGCACAAGACTAATATGGCTGCTAACCAGGACCATTGCTTAATATGCTGTTGATGCCCGTTCATTAGTATCTACCTCAAAATCTAGTTGAATAACACTTATAGCAGTTGACAGTTGATAGTTGACAGTTGATAGTTATACAGCAACCAGTTGGTTGCTCTCACTAATTAATTAAAACAACTCTATCTCTATCGCT
>JH611008.1 GCA_000252485.1 Prochloron didemni P4-Papua_New_Guinea
CTATCGCTTGATTATTTACTTCATAACCCAAACGGTCAATAACAGCAAAAGCATCGTTAGATTCAATTAAACCATTATTATTTAAATCTGCCAATTTATTTTCTTCTGTCACTGTATTGCCCAAACGATTGAGAATAAAAACAATGTCTGTAGGGGTTACTTCTCCACTCTGATTTATATCCCAAGGAAAAAAAGTGATATCATCGAAGGCGGATTGATTATTCTCCTCATTACTCTCAAATACTAAATTTCCAGCATCCACTACGGCCCCCAAATAGTCTAAATGTTGGGCTTGATAATCTAGTCCTTCACCTCCAGGGTCTTCACTTTCAGCTCTACTCAGAAGGGTCTCTAAATCTAGAAATACCTCAAGCGATCGCTCTTCACTGGCTCCAGCTTCTAAACCTAAATCATATTCAACAGTTGCTACTACTTCATCGTTGGCATCAAAAATATTGTCATCGGAATAAAAAATATCTACCGTAAAACTTCCTGCTGCTCCCTCACCTTGATTGGTTACCATTAACTCAACTGTAGTATTGCCTTCTCTTCCAATTAAATCTGCAGTAGCCTCAAAACCTACAACTGCTAAATCTGGTGGGTTATTGTTAACAACAACAATGCTATCTTCTGCCAATTCTACATCGTGAAATATTCTAATCTCATTGTCCGTACCAAAGCTAATATCGGTAAATATAGGAAATAATTCGCTATTATTTACCAAGCCTTCTCTAAGAATATTAAAGTTAGTTGGTATTTCAATAACATCTTCACCAACTACGAAATCCTTAATGGAATCATTGCCGCTATCAAAGTCAAAAATAAAGCGATCGCTCCCTCCTTGGCCAAAGAGAGTATCATTTCCCTCTCCACCTTCTAGAGTATCCGCTCCAATACCTCCTTGTAATTGGTCGTTATTTGCTCCCCCTAAAAGCAAGTCATTTCCTTGTCCGCCTAGAAGAAAGTCATCTCCTTCATCACCTTCAATCGTATCGGCCCCAAATCCTCCTTGCAATTCATCATTATTTGCTCCCCCTGAAAGCCAATCATCATCTTCTTCCCCAAGGAGAGTATCATTTCCCTCTCCACCTTCTAGAGTATCCGCTCCAATACCTCCTTGTAATTGGTCGTTATTTGCTCCTCCTGAGAGGAAATCATTGCCTTGTCCTCCTAGAAGAAAGTCATCTCCTTCATCACCTTCTAGAGTATCGGTCCCAATACCTCCTTGTAATTGGTCGTTATTTGCTCCCCCTGAAAGCAAGTCATCACCTTCTGCACCAAAAAGACTGTCATCTCCTTCTAAAGCGGCGATGACATCTCCCAGGATAGTTCCCCAAATCTCTTCATCCCCATCGGTAGCGATAGAAGGAGTAAAACCTTGAGTAACAAAACCCTCAATTTCATAGCCAATATCTGCCAACAGGGCCAAATCTAACTCTGTAGGAAGATTTCGACCTCCGTTATAAATTGGGTCCAGTAAGACCCTATCACCAAAACCATCTTCAACGTGACTCAAATCTTCTGTTAAAGGAATGGGTTCTCCCCCATTTACCTCTAAAGCATTAAAACCTTCAAATAAACCCCCAGCTCCCAGCTGTTGAAAAATAGCTGACGTTCCAATACCCAGAATGTGAGCGATTTCATGAAGAGCAATGGTGATAAAATCTGTTAAAGATTCGTCCGGATTCTCCAAGCTAAAATCCCAGTCAACGTTGCTATTGAAAGTAATTGTACCGGCCCAAGGTTCAAAATTAGTCACCGGACCCGTATCTCGATAATCACTGCTAATACGACGGGAAAACACATCTCCCCGAGCATCGAATCCGTCCGGTCCAGCCTCTGCTAGTGTTAGTTCATCGAGACTGTCACTACCCGCAAAGATAAGCAGGTCGTCAATTTCTTCGGACAAGACAACGGTTTCTTCTTGTTGAGTAGTGGGATTAGTAATACTAAATTCTATCCCCGCAGGAACGGCGGCAAAATCATCTTGGAGCAGATTTCCCCAGATATTCCCTGCTGCTTCTAAAGCAGCTCTCCGTCCTGGGTCGTTAAAAAACCCATCTCTATCGAAGCGGTAGTCGAAGACAATTTCCATTAGACATCTCCAAAAACTAGAAGTACAATCTTGATATAGTAAGGTTTTCAAAACCTTTTCTGGACTACTTGCAAATCCCTGTCCCTTTAAAACAAAAAGGGTCAACAACCAATTAATAGCGTTTCATCGCCCTTGCCATCTCCCTTTGGTCCTGACGACGCTTGACAGTTTCCCGCTTGTCGTGAACTTTTTTTCCTTTTCCTAAGCCAATAGTTAATTTTACCAATCCACCCTTAAAATACATTTTCAAGGGTACTAAAGTTAATCCTTTTTGTTCGATTTTGCCAATCAGTTTGTTGATTTCCTTGCGGTGTAACAGCAATTTCCGACTGCGGCGGGGTTCGTGATTAAAAAATTGGGCGCTGGCTTGATAAGGAGAAATATGGACATTGAGCAACCAAGCTTCTCCTTTGCGAATTAAGGCATAGCCGTCTCGCAGATTTACTTTTCCCGCTCTACAGGACTTTACCTCCGTTCCTTTCAACTCTACTCCCGCTTCGTAAGTTTCCAGAATTTCATAGAGATAGCGAGCTTGGCGGTTGTCGCTCACCATTTTTCTTCCAGCTCCTTGATCGCCCATTGTCTCTCCCTTTAATAATTGCTAACAGGCACGAACATCTTTGTTTTCGGTAAGTATTTCCAGGCAATCCCTTCAGGATCGTGACTCTGACTCCACTGAGGAAAATCGGGCAAAGATTTGTGCTTACCTACAGTACTAGCATGAAGGTCAAGGCGTTTGGCAAGTTCCGTTTGGATCAGAGGGGATATATTCTTGCTTGCTACTTCCTGTTGCACCGAGTCAGAGTCAGCACTTTCTTTTTCCTCAGTTAAGTTGGATTTTTGCTTTTCAAATTCTACCAATTCAGCCACAACAGAAGATTCTGATTTATCTTCAACTTTTGTTAATGGTGCTGTTTGTTTACTGGCAACCTTATCTAGTGTGGAGTTTTGCTCGCTTCTTTCTAACCCTACCAGTTTGGCAATGTCGTGAGGATAGGATTGGGGATATTTTTGACCCACTGGGGTAGTTGAGTAACTGAATTGAGGCAATGAGTCTATTTGTTCTTGCCCCACTGACTGTTCTAACAAGGGTTCGCTGGCATCAAAAATACTGCCCAGAGCGCTAGCAGTAAGAAAGCAATAGACAATATCTTGTTGGTTTTCGTAAACTTGACGTTGAGCGCCGTATTCTTCTGCTTTGCCTTCCAGGAACCGTCGAGCAACCTTAGCTGTGAGATCGGCTTTTAAGGATAAATCCAGAACTGTCAGACATCCTTGGTTCTCTTTTATCAATTGCTTGAAGAAAGGATTGACCTCACTAGTTAATTGTTGCCATTGGTGTTTTTGCCAGAATTTCCAGCCAATCACCAGTCCGATTAATAACACAACCCAAAGCCAAGCCTTGATAATAATTACCATTACTAGGGCGAAGGGGAAGATGAGAAAGAGTGTACCGCGAGTCAAACTAGGATTAAATTCTTGTATGTTTCCAGTCATAGCAATTTCACGAATTGGCCAACTTGACAATTGATATCCGTATATGTAAACCAACAGTTTAGCGGAGATTTCATGAAAATTGCACTATGGAAACACTGGGTCCCATCGGTAAGCAGAGGGATTCGCGATCGCTGTGCAAGTGGATTAAGACCGAAGGCGATCCTGCTCTTATCCGCTTCGCAGTAAGCTGCCGTTTTTTTCACAATTACAGGACTTACGCAAACAAACCTAGAAACCGGGTTTCTGACCTGGATAAAACGGCTCAAATTAGGATTTTTCGTAGAGAAACCCGGTTTCTGCGTAAGTCCTAAATTAATTTTGTCTACACATTTATCTGCTTCCGTGCGATTTGTCTGCTAGTCTTAGAAAAGAAAAATCGCACCTAGTCAGCTAATGACCCAGAAAAAAGCCGATATCAGTACCAAGAGACTCATAAGTCTCGCACCAGATCGATGGATACAGTGGTTGATGGGCAGGTCTGGACTAAAAGTTCGAGATATACAGCAGTTGATAGTTGATAGTTGATAGTTGATAGTTATAGCGCTTCGCGCTCGCGTCCAAACAGATTTTTCTGAGATTCCAAATGTATCAGACCCATGAAAGCTTATGGCGTTTCTTGTCCGAACGAGGTACATCTATGATACCGGCCTATGAACGTGTTTAGTATTGAGGTCCAGCAACCGACAGGTTGCTGTATAACTATCAACTGTCCACTATCAACTGTCAACTGCTATATACGGCAATGGCCTCGGAAAAATATCAACTTCCAGTTTATGCGGTGTTGATTAATCTACTAGAAGCATCTTCAGGAACAATTGCTAGTTCCTTCTCCAGTAATTTTGCTGGACAGAGAGCAATTCAAGAATATCAAGTAATTAACTTGTGGGAAGTAGATGTAGATATAGTGTTTCAGCGCAATTTATCTACATTGCTGCCATTAGTACCAATTTTAAAGGGAGGTGGAGAAGAACAAGTTATCCGACTTGCGGAGAGGGTCGTCGAACTGCGTGCTTTGAGACAGTTACGGGTTCAAGGACAACCAGGGGAGCTAGAATCAATGTTAGGGTTCTTTGCTACCTACGTCTTAGATTTAGATTTAGTTCAACAAATTCTGAGGTTAGATATGGCAATTCTAGAACAATCTCCTTTGTATCGAGAGATAGTTTCCAGGAGTGAACAGCGGGGCAAACAAGAAGGTATTCAGCAAGTTGCGCTGAATATGCTTCGTCTAGGAATGGCAATAGAGCAGGTTTCTGAGGCGACGGGACTCTCTCTGGAACAAGTTACTCAATTAGGTTCCTCTGTCAAAGCATCTGATTTTGAACAAGATAATTAACTCAACGCTAGCAATTAAATAGAATCTCTAATAAACTAGGGATTCTATGTTCGGGTTTTTTGCTGTCTATTACATCATGGAAACAATATGTCTTTTCTCAGCCAAAACTAGATGGGGAGGGCAAGGTAGCGCTCCAGACCGATGGCAAACCTTTATTTATTGTGAAAAAGTAATATTTTTTTAATGAAAGTTTTGCTAAATAAATAGTTATTTGTTACTACTCTTGGAGTGAGAAATTGTTATTCTCAATCTTATGAGACTTATGAGATTAGGCTGTTAGGACGGATTCTAGTTTCTTATACTTTCTCATAGTAATTGGTTGATTGGGGTCTACTTCAATCCAAAGCACAGCGCCACAAGGTAAGGGGTGTTTAGGGGAGTAAACCACTTTGGCTTTGGCGGGAATCTCTACTTCGTGGCAGCGGCGAGTTTTGGACCCAATGATGACGGAAATTGGGGGTTCGTTAGCGCCGTTGGCTCTGTTAGAGGCGAAAACCCTTCTGTTGATATGAATTCTGGTTTCAGCGGTGCGCCGCCTTTTGCCCCAAGTGCCTTTGGGACCACAGGCAAGATGCCTGTGCCACGAGAGCCAGGTTTAATTTTGGGCATTCCTTTTGTTAGGGGGATGACCCACCGTCGCCCTTGTTTGTAGGCTCCTATGACTCTTCCCTGCTGTAAGAGTTGGCGCAGTCTCACGGCACTGATATTTAAGAGGAAGGCTGCTTCTGTAGTTCCGATTAGTTCTTGGGTTTGGGTTGTTTGGTTCTGGCTCATGACTTTTTATTATCGCTACAGTTTTACTATAAATAAAAAAGAATCCATTGTCAAGTCTTTTTTGGATTTTTTTTCAAATTGTTTGTTGGAGTACGCTGGCGGTCGGTGGCGGGAAGCTCTGGAAAACTATAGCGGACTGGCTGAGGTCTCATGGCTAGTTGATAGGGTTTTTTTTGGCAACGGGGGATTGGATTTTAGCTCTCATCAGCAGGAGAGATAGGTTGG
>JH611009.1 GCA_000252485.1 Prochloron didemni P4-Papua_New_Guinea
TAGCGCTTCGCGAGTAAAGTGTCGTTACATGCTACATTTTTTATACAAAAATGCTGCATCTGCTGTATCACCTTTGTACAAAGCGAAAGGGGCATTTTTCTGCACGAACTCTTAATTGTTCATTGTTAATTGCCTGCACTGAGCGCTTGCCCTGCCCTTCGACTTCGCGGCCACAGAGGGTCGCCGAAGTGCAGGGACCGCGTAGTCGAAGGGTAGCCGAAGTGTTCATTGCTCATTGCTATAGAAACCGGGAATAGCAACCAAAATTTCCAGAGCAATTCCTAAAATAATAAAAGAAACCCGGTTTCTCAACCTAGGGGATAACCTCGTTTAAATATGCTACAATTTTATCCACAATGGCTTCTGGTGGAAGGGAGATATTTACTTTTAATGCTTGTTCCGGTTCTTCTAAGATTTGAAACTGACTTTGAAGCATTTCTTCTTTCATGAAATGTCCTTGTCGCTGTTTCATTCTTGCTAGAATTTCTGGGTAGTTTCCCTGGAGATAAATCCAGATTATTTCCTCATGTTCTCCTTGGAGAATTTGGCGATAAGCTGATTTGAGAGCGGAACAAGCAATAATGATATTTTTTTTATTGGGGAGAGTACGATGGATTAAATCTTTTAGTGCCAATAACCAAGGAAGGCGGTCATCATCTGTTAAAGGAGTTCCTTGACTCATTTTAGCAATGTTTTCCGGAGGATGGAAACTATCTCCTTCATAAAATTTCCAGCCAGTTCTTTGGCTCAAGAGATTGCCAATAGTAGACTTTCCCGAACCACATACTCCCATTATAATAATGACCAATGAATAATTACTAATAAACAATTAGGGAATAAGCCGGAACCTTGGAACCCTCTCCCCAACCCCCTTCGACGACCCTCTGGGCAAGCCTCTCCCAGTGGGAGAGGGGCTATAGCTCCAGGGGCTGTGGCTCCTCCGGAGCCCAATGGACTCGGGAGGCTGGGAGGGAGAGGGAGGGGCCAACTCCCCTACAACTGGTTTTGGTGGGCGATGCCCACCCTACAATCTCTAGAATAACAAAGAACAAATAACAAAGAACTATGACTATTAAACAACAACTCATTGAGGAAATTGAGCAATCCCCCGATCCTGTTATTGAAGAAGTTTTTGACTTTTTGTTATTAGCCAAGCTGAAATTTCACCGACAACAAGGGCAACGCAAACCATTTGGTTCATTTATTGAAGAACTTGTGTCCGATATTCCTCCCGATATTTTAGAGACCTTACCTACAGATGGAGCGGAGCAACACGACCATTATATCTACGGAACTCCAAAGCGAAAATCATGAGTCTAGTTTTTGGCGATACATTGATATTTTCGGTGACCAGTGACCAGTAACCAGTGAGGCGGTGTTTTCAGTTTTTTAATAGGGTGTGCATAGCCCAATTATTTATTATCAATTATAATAAAGTCTTTGCTCTAAATATCATTTATAAAAGCAAATCAACTGTATATATTCTCTCTTCTCTCTCTGCGTCCTCTGCGCCTCTGCGGTTAAATCAAATCCAAATCAACAAAGACCCACAACCTACGCTCCTACGACTGGTTTTGGTGGGCGATGCCCACCCTACAATTGAATTTGGAGAAAAAATAAAAAAATATCAATCCTTTTGTGCGCCAATGTGGTATTATTAATCTAACCAAGTCGGTTCTGATGGGGATCAGCCATCAGAGGTAACGGGGAAAGCCAGGTGTAAGTCCGGCACTGTCCCGCAACTGTAATTAGATCCATCCGGGTCTTTGAGTCAGGATGCCCGCCGAAGGTTGAACTAACAATTACAATATCTGCGAGGTACAGATTATGTTACAGATGGTTTTCCCAGGCAAAACTCTGCCTGAAATAGCTTTCTTCAAGGGAACGGTTCTGGAGAAAGTCTCTCTACAGAAAGACAGGTTTTGCCCATGGCAGAGTTGGGTGATTTAAGCCGAAGTTTATTGCTGATTAGTTAGATAAATCCTTTGCATCATTGCTTTTACAGCTGCGAAAGCGAGCAAGTTTTTCCTGCAATTATGCGGGTTAATTCATGATGGATTATCAATTAGGGGAAATCCCCCCCAG
>JH611010.1 GCA_000252485.1 Prochloron didemni P4-Papua_New_Guinea
AAGCAAGTATTGAGGAATTACTTGAAAACCAAAAACTGAGTAATTTTAAACATTACCTAAATTTCCAATATAGCAGTCGCCAGAGCGATTTCTACAGGAGAATGCAACCGCAGGTTGCTGCATCAACTATCAACTATCAACTATCAACTATCAACTATCAACTATCAACTGCTATATCGTCAACAAAATGACAATTCAACACACTTTGTTTGTTTGTACTACTTGCGCTAGTACTTGGAAAGATGGCAAGCGCGTCGGCGAAAGTGGGGGCGAAAAATTCTTGGCCCAACTATCTCAATTACAAAAAAATTGGCAACTTGAAAGGGAATTTCCCATTAAACCTGTCTCTTGCATGAGTTCTTGTTCCAGTCCCTGTAGCGTTTCTTTTGCTGCACCAGGAAAGCATGTTTATTTATTTGGAAACTTGGAACCAGAAGAAGCAACTGCTGAAGCAGTGCTTGAATGTGCCGGTCAATACTATTCACAACCTGAAGGAATGTTGTCTTGGAACCAGCGACCTCAACAGCTCAAGAATGGGGTTATTGCTCGCATTCCGCCTTTTTCACAATCGTAGTGGATCCCCCCCAGCCCCCCTTCAAAAGGGGGGAGAAGAAAAAGTCCCTCTTATTCTTCTTAAAGCAGGGGGGAGCAAGAAAAGTCCCTCTTATTCTTCTTAAAGCAGGGGGGAGCAAGAAAAGTCCCTCTTATTCTTCTT
>JH611011.1 GCA_000252485.1 Prochloron didemni P4-Papua_New_Guinea
ATTATTTTATTTGTAGCATTCTTCTTCAGATTTCTTATAAAACGCGCACTCTTCGCGGATCTCTTCGAGATCGCGTCCTAACCGATATTGCAGTTCTGATAGTTCTTTCTCTAATTTTTTTTTCAAATGTTCCAAGAATATCTAGAAGCTACAGAAATTGTTGATTGGCAAAATCCAGAGATTTTAAAGCTAGCCCAATCCCTATCTCTAGGGCAAGAAAATCCAGAGGGGACAGCCAAAGCTTGTTTTCAGTGGGTTCGAGATGAAATTTACCATTCGATAGAGTAGCGATCGAGAATATTCTTACCAATCCAATTGTGAACTGGGCAGTAATACCCACTCTCTAACCTATCGATAGAGTAGCGATTGAGAATATTCTTATTAATCCAATTGGGAACTGGGCAGTAATGCTCACTCTCTAACCTATCGATAGAGTAGCGATTGAGAATATTCTCATTAATCCAATTGTGGACTGGGCAGTAATACCCACTCTCTAACCTATCGATAGAGTAGTAGTTTAGAATATTCTTATTAATCCAATTGCGG
>JH611012.1 GCA_000252485.1 Prochloron didemni P4-Papua_New_Guinea
GCTCACTCCCGCGATTACTAGGCAGCCCAGAGGGCTACCCCACGATTAACTTTCTACATATTTAGCCCCAAACAACTACTTTTGACCACACCCATTCAAAACAGGTTTTTAGCAGCAACCAAAGATTAAATCAATCTTTTTTTACAGTTCGCTAGTAGTTGCAGCGAATAAAGCAGCAAAATCCGTATCTACTTTTGCAGGAGAATCCTCTTTCAATTTGCACACCACATCAAAGACTTTATTTTTGGCATGGGGTTCCATTAAGGCTCTGACTACCAATTCTGCCAAATCTGCTCTGGGAATTGAGCGAGAAGCATCAGCATTTGCTAGTAGGCGATCGCCCTTATCCACCACAAATTCTCTCTCTCCTGACGGTTCGTCCACCAATCCCCCAGCGTGAATGATAGTATAGTCAATGCCGGAATCAATTAAATATTCTTCTGCTTTCCGCTTCCAAATTAAAATATTGCCATTACCCATTTTGTTGAGGGGATGATGGGGATTGGTCCCTCCCATAGAACCCACCAAAACAACCTGTTTTACTCCAGCTTTTTTTGCTGCATCGATTTGATTTTTTTGACCGTAGTAGTCTACCTCTTCCGGCATTCCTCCCGGTGGGTAATGGAATTCCGGTCTTTGTCCCGGTGCGGGGGGCGCTTTCATTTGGGGTATAGCACTGGTGAGAATGATGAGGGCTTCACATCCTACAATAGCATTGTCAATGGTAGATTTATCTTTAATATCTCCAAACATAAACCCCTCTGTGGAGCCAAAGATTTCTTTAGCTTTCGATTCAGAACGAGCAAAGCCAATTGATTCAAATTCAGCAGTATGCTGGCGGAGTTTCTCCAATACCAGAGAGCCAGTTCTGCCAGTTGCACCAGTTAAAAGAACTTTTTTCCTAGACATGATTTGTAGTTGATAGTTGACAGTTGACAGTTGACAGTTGATAGTTGACAGTTGATAGTTGACAGTTGATAGTTGTAGGGTGGGCATCGCCCACCATAGCTGTTTCTTGAAAAGGTAGAAAGTTTAATTTCTAACATAGTTTACAGTTAATAGTTGATAGTTTACAGTTGACAGTTGTAGGGTGGGCATTGCCCACCATAGCTGTTTCTTGAAAAGGTAGAAAGTTTAATTAATAACATAGTTTACAGTTGATAGCTGACAGTTCTAATAGAAGCTTTATGTTGGAAGTCCCCCTTTGATAAGGGGGATTTAGGGGGATATATAATGGACTGGCAGCCCCAAAACCTTTGTATTCATTTTATGAGAGCGCACTTCCATCTCATATACACTATAATTCTATCTCGAATCCCCTTGACCATTGCTGTAATTAGGATTTAATTAGGTTTAATTCCGATAATAGTACGATGACGGGGGTCGGTAGCAAGGGTTGTTTTATAATGGAAACCTGCTTCTTCTATGGCAGCTTCTATATCGAAAGTATAGTAGTCATCGCTCCAGGGTTCGGTGCTTTTCATTAAGACGAATAGTGCTGGAGGGAGATTTTGAATTACTGGAGAAAGGGGGTTATTATCTACAATAGCCAGACAGCCTCCAGGACGAAGAATGCGCCGCGCTTCTTGGAAAATAGCCTTTGTTACTTCCCCAGGCAGTTCGTGGACCACAAATTGTAGAGTGACCAAGTGGAAGGAATTATCTGGGAAGTCCGTTGCTTCTGCTTGACCGTGAACCCATGCAGCTATTTCCTTTTGTTCGTCTCTCATTTTGGCCACTGCCAACATGTAGGGCGATAAGTCTAAACCTACAGTTCGCACTGGCTCTTCTTGCTGTTGGGAATAGTAGCGATGTAGTGCTAAAGTGGAGATGCCCACAGAACAGCCAATATCCAGAATATCTGTCACTTTAGCTGGTGCGTACTGTTGCAACACTTGATGGAAACGGTCGCGCAATTTATCCTGGGCTTGCTGCCAGGTGAGATTTTCTTGGGGCCAAACTCTCAAAGCCATCGCCTGAGTAGCGGAAGCGGCTTCAAAGGCAGCTTGCCAGCAGAGATTGCCTTGTTCGTAAGCATGGAAAGGAACCTGATAGTATTCTGGATAAACTATGTTTTCGTTGGTCATTTCCTGTAGCAATTCTTTGGTTCCAGATGTTTCTAGTTCTCGAGCGTTTTGCCGCCAGGGAAATCCTTTCTTTTCCGCTGTTTTAATCACTACTTGCCTCGCTTGGTATTTCATTATTTTATAGAGGGGTTTGGTCTGGATCAAGAGATTGACGAATCGAGAAAGTAAGTCTTCTCCCGCCCAGTCTGGCTTTAGTTTATTTGTCATTGGTTGTTGGTTGTTGGTTGTTTGTTATTTGTTGTTTGTTGTTTGTTGTTTGTGAATTTTGGCTGCTGTTTTCAATCATAGTATTCATTAAATCATAGTTGGTTGTTTGTTGTTGGTTGTTTGTTGTTTGTGAATTTTGGCTGCTGTTTTCAATCATAGTATTCATTAAATCATAGTTGGTTGTTTGTTGTTAGTTGTTTGTTGTTTGATTTAAGAAAAGCTCTGGGAGAAGATTCTTCTTTACCTCCCTCTTTGTTTCTCTGCTTGCGGTGAGCGCTTGCCCTGCACTTCGACTACGCTCAGTGACCGCGAAGTCGAAGGGAAGTCGAACCGTGCCTCTGTATGAAACCTCATTATCCCACAATCTCGCAATTATCCCCGATAGACAGAATCTTCCCGGCTTCAAATTCCGGGATAATGGTATTGACCCCTAGGCGATAAAAATGATTGAAACGAGATTTATTCACCCAAGGGGGTAAGGATTGTTGCCGTCGAGCAATAAAGATTTTTTGGAAGTTGGACAATGGTTGTCCCGTAAGAGCATCTCGAGTAGGAACGATGCAACGCTGGCAAGGATTGATGCCTTGAAATAAGACTTCTCCTAGTTTGAATTCTAGCGGTTCATCTGGTTCAGCAAATAATCCATCTTCCCAAAAGGCAGGAACCCCATCTATTTCTAAATTACTGCGAAACCGCTTTCTCATATCTTCTACGGTTAAAGGAGGGAACCAGGAAGCAACTGTTTCCAGAGTGGCGGTGCTAATAATAGTGGGACCAGAGGCAACTGGGTCGTCAGGGAATCCAGTTGTTTGATTTTCCACTAATCGAACCGGGAAATTAAAGTAATTGCTGAACCAGGTTTCTAGTTCTGGTTGTTGGTTATAGAGATGAAAAATGGCTTTTTCTTCTCCGTCTTGGATTTGGAGCGTAAGTTGGATTAAATCCAAATCGAAGGAGGACCGGAGGCGATGAATTTTACCATGCCGTTTCCCATTGACAAAGTTTCCTTTTTCATCCAGCAGGGCGAAGGCGCGATCTCCCTTTAAGGCTCCACTTTTAAGAATGGTGGTTTGCTGGACGGGAACTGGGTCGAAAGATTTAATTGGATAGATAAAGATGCGAGTTAATTTTGGTGACAATAGTTGACAGTTGATAGTTGATAGTGGACAGTTGATAGTTTTTTAGTTACCAGTTACCAGTTCTATGACCGATCGCCTTTCAGCTCAAGCGATCGCCCTTCCGCTCAAGCGATCGCCCTTCCGCTCAAGTGATCGCCCTTCCGCTCAAGCGATCGCCCTTCCGCTCAAGCGATCGCCCTTCCGCTCAAGCGATCGCCCTTCCGCTCAAGTGATCGCCCTTCCGCTCAAGTGATCGCCTTTCAGCTCAAGCGATTGCTTACTGTTCTTCATGAGTCAGAGAAACGCTATACCTAAAACTTTATCACAAAATATACAATTAAGATGGAATTGCACCCCACAGGAACGAAGCGGGAGAGTTAGCTGTTATCGGCGTGATGATGGAAAAAGGAGCAACTAATTCGGCGATCGCCACAATTTGGGAGCATATTCCTGGTGAGAAAGGAACCAATGCAGAAGAACAAATCGCTGCATTTGAAAGCTTATATCAAGTTAATGCTCGTCCCATTCAGCCTACAAATGGACGAATCATCCGACTTCATGAGGAATGATCAACTCTTTGGTGCTACGCTAGCACCCTACTCTAGGATTTTAGAAGTTCCTAATCAAGCATAGTTAGGAGCAGTTAAAAATTTGTTCGTACAGGATTGCTGCCCTTTCCCAAGTATATTGCTCTTCAATAAAAACCCTGGCATTACGAGATAGCTCTTGTCTCAGTTGCTGGTCTTCAAATAACCGACTGATCGCCCCCACATATTCCTCTACTTTCCCTGCACGCAATGCTCTGAGAGGAACCCCATCTCCATCCACATTCAAGCCTTCAAAAGCGCGATCACTCCCTATTACTGGGGTTCCCGCTGCCATTGCTTCCAAGGTCTTATTTTTCATGCCCAAACCTACTCTCATGGGGATAACGCAAACTGCAGCTCGATGCAAATATTCTGCGATGGAAGGGACGCGACCAGTCACCGTAATACCCGGACGTTGCCCTAATGCCTGCACTTCTGGGGCTGGCTTGGACCCCACAAGAGTTAAACTAGCATGGGGGTAGTTAGCTCGCACTAAAGGAAATATTTCCTGAGCGAAAAAGCATGCAGCATCGATATTGGCAAAATAATCCAAACCACCAAAAAAAATCAACTCCCTTCCCCCTGGATCTGCGGAACGATAGGGAAAGACCTCCAAATCTACTCCGTTAGGAACTAAGGTTATTTTTTTTTCGGGAACTAAAGCTTGCAAGTGCTGCAAATCTTCATCTGTTGTCACCGTGATCGCCGAAAATTTCTGCAAGTAATTCCGTTCGTAGCGACGCAGTAGGGGGAGATAAAGTCTATCTCTCCAAGGTTTAGCAGTGGTTTTGGTTGCTGACTGCTGAGAACAAGTGCGATAAACCGAACTGTGGACATTTACTACTGTTTTTAATTGTTTAGACCATTGAGGACGAACGTAAATTTCATTCACACTGTGTTCGCAGGCGATCGCCTCGAACTTTCCTGCTTCTAGCCCTTTATCTACCCACTGCTGCATCTCTTCAGAGTAAAGGTGTCCCACGTTAGGGGGTACTCCTGAGAGCAAAAACTGACCCAGCCTTTGTATTTTATTCCAAATACCTTGGCTTGCTGTTGGGGGAGGAGAAAAAACTACCAACTCTGACACATATTGACGTAACGTGGCTATGTCTAAATCAGTCACTTCAGGAGTTCTCTGAGTGAGAAGAGTGAGGTGGTGTTTTTGCGCTAGATATTTAAGCAAATTAAATGTTCTTACCTGAGTGCCTCCCCTGTTTGGTGGGTAAGGAAAAGTATTAGATATCATTAATATTTTCATATATTGTTGTTTGTTGTTTGTTGTTTGTTGTTTGTTATTTGTTATTTGTTGTTTGTTCTTTGTTATTTGTTGTTTATATAAGATTTTACAATATACGGTAAAAATATTTTTAATCAATTATCAACTATCCACTATCCACTATCCACTATCCACTATCCACTATCCACTATCCACTATCCACTATCCACTATCCACTATCCACTATCCACTATCAACTGTCAACTGTCAACTATCCACTGTCAACTATCCACTGTCAACTTTCAATAGGTAGCAACACGGTGAAAGTTGTTTTTCCTGGAACTGACTCCACCTCAATTTTTCCATCATGTTTATCAATAATCTTTTTGACAATATCCAAACCCAAGCCACTGCCTTCTCCCGGAGGTTTGGTAGTAAAAAACGGCTGAAATATTTTGTTTTTAATATCTAGAGGTATTCCCGTTCCGCTATCAGTAACTTTGACTTCTATCCAACTATTACTTCTATGCACATCAATAATCAATTCCCCTTGATTATCCATTGCTTGCACTGCATTGTGTACCAGATTAGTCCAAACTTGGTTTAGTTCATCTGGATAGCATAAAATTGTGGGTATATTGCCATATTTTTTCACCAACTCTATTCCTTGCTTTAGTTGATTGTGATAAATAGTTAAAACTGTCTCAATTCCCTCAATAATACTAGCTTTTGTTTTCTCTCCAGAATGGTCGTAACGGCCATAGGTTTTGAGGGCAAATACCACTTTTGCTGCCCGGTCAGCAGCAGTAGCAATTGTTTTCGTACTGCTACGTAAAGTAGCCAATTGATAGGCCATATTTAAAATCTTTTCCGATTTTTCTTCTTGGGTCAACAGGGGCAAAAAGGGTGCTACATTGTAGACTCCTATATTAATTAAAGTAGAAGCTATATAATCTGCTTCTTCTATTCCCACTTCTCCCAGTTGACCTTTTAAAGAGCGAATCAACTTACGTTTTTCTCTCGTAGATAAAGCAGTTTCTTGTTTAGTTTGCTGTTGCAGTAAAGCAAAAAAATATTGATGGCACTGAGGGGATAGTTCTTGAAAAAACTCAGGCAGTATTTCCAGGTATTCCTCCAAGAAGTCGGCGATATTATTAACCGAAGAACGAATTGCTCCTAGAGGAGTATTGACTTCGTGAGCTACCCCGGCAATTAGTTGTCCCAAAGCTGCCATTTTTTCCGATTGAATCAGTCCTTCTTGGGTCTCTCTAAGCTGACGGAGAGTATTGGCTAAGTCTTGATTTTTCTGTTGCAAAGCCGATTCTGCTTTCTTTCGTGCAGTGATATTTTCTACCGTCCCCTCATAATAAAGCAATTGTGCTTCCTCATCGTGAACCAGATGAACATTTTCCGAGATCCAGATAATTTGACCATCAGCCCTATAAACCTGAGACTCAAAATTAGATATTGTTCCATATTGCTTTATGGCAGTGACAAAATCTTGACGACGCTTAGGATTGACGTAAAGCTCCGTACTTTTGAGATTATAAATTAACTCTTCAGGAGAGGAGTAGCCGTACATCCGCGCTAAGGCTGGATTGGCGCTGAGATAGACACCCTCTGGAGTAGATTGGAAAATTCCCTCTGCTGCATTGACAAAAATACTGCGATAATTTTCCTCAGCAGCTCGCAGGGCTTCTTCTGTTTGTTTGCGCTCACTGATATCCCGAGCGACCCAGATGGCGCTCTTGTCGGAAATAGGGGTAATGCTGGCAGTAAACCAAAAGCGATCGTAGCCAACACAGAGATCGTATTCAAAATCTACTCTGTTGCCAGTCTCTAATGTTTCCCAAACCTGCTTTGACCAAATTAGTGCTGTTTCATAGCGATAAAACGATTGTATTGTCTCGCGGATGAGTTCGCTATAATCTTGATACATGCTACTGGGATTGGTAGGTGCAACTTCCACATTTTCTATTGCCTGATCTTGAACTTCAATAATTAAGATAATATCGGTCATCGCCCCAAAGACTGCCACCATTTCCTCTTCTACTGCTGTAAGAGAAGCTGTTCTTTCCCATACCTTATCTTCTAATTCCACATTAGTCTTCTCTAAAGCGGCAACGGTAGTTTGTAGTTCCCCAGCCATAGTGTTGAAAGACTTGGCTAATTCACCCAATTCAGCTGCCCCTTCAACCTTGACTCGCTGTTCCCATTCCCCTTTAGCCAGATTCTTCGCCGATGCGTTTAAGCGCAGAATCGGTTGGACTACCCAGCTAGCATTAACAATCCCTATGGCCACAGCTATTACCAAAGCGATAATATAAATCAGGACTGTGGTGCGGGTGTTCTGAGTTATTTCTCCCCTAAAGTCCTGGGTCGGCACTACTACCACAATAAGCCAATTAATACCGCGAACGTTTCTTAAAGGTAAGACTTGCAAGAATTGCTCTTGCCCATCTAGCTTAAACTTTAAATCTTTAGTGTTATCTATTTCTTTCAGGTTGCCAAATTGTGCTTGTAAATATTCAACTGAAGCTTTAATTAAAGGGTCTTCAAAATCAACAGCAGCAATTGGTTTAGCTTGATTGCCAGTTAATTTAAATAATGCCTTAGTTGAAGAACTGGAGACTAGGTTGCCAGTATTTTCTAAGATAAACGTTTTTCCTTGTTTAGCAATAGGCAAACTACTGAGAAATTCACTAATTCGAGCTAAGGTTAGATCTACTGCTAGAACCCCTTGTAAATTCCCCCCCCCATCGTAGTAAGCTTGAGCGAGAGTAATTGCCAAAGTAGGTGATTTCATTTTAGGGTAAATTTTTGTCCAAACTGGTTGGCCTTTTGCTTTAACAGCATGTGTGTACCAGGGTAGTTCTCGGGGATCGAAATTCTCTACACTTTTGAGCATTTGGTCACGATTTCCCTCTTTATCTATACCATAAATTCGCAATTCTTTTGTAAATTCCCTAACTTGATAAGTGAGAGTATCATCCTCGCCTACAGCTAAGGCCACAAATTCCCCATCACTGGTAGCGAATTGAATTTGACTTACCCAATTGTAGACTTGATATTGCTGCCAGAAATGACGTTCCATGCTTGAGAGATCTTTGATATCAATCTGACCTAGATCGAGAGCATGCTTATTTAGTTTATTGATTTGATCGGGAGTTGCTAAGTATGAATTTAGCCGTTCTTGAATGCGATCGCTAACTTCTTCCATCAATTGATTGACGAGCTTATTTACTGCCTTTTCCCCATTTTTCCAAGAGAAATAGCCCACCAGTCCTACCACCACAAAAATTGGCAAAACAACGGGAACTATCAGAACTGTGCGGAGAGATACTTTGGCAGTAACTTTTGCTAAGTAGCGATTGAGAAATGTAATGGACATTTTGATAGCTTTTTAGGCATTAGGCATGGGTAATTTTCTCTTAAGAGCTGTTTTTAATGGCTAGGGAGGATCCCCGGTCAATTTTTTTCCTCCTCTTATCCTATTTTACAGCTATGCCAGTGGAATGTCAAGGTTTAAATTCTACTTTTAGAATTAGCCTTTAAGAATCATTTGTTTAATGCGGATTTAATTACATCGATTAATTCACTAGTGTCCCATGGTTTGCGCATACAAGCGTATAAATTAACTTGTTGTTTAGCATCCTCGATCGCTTCCTCGCTAGCTTGACCTGTGAGCAGAATTTTAACCATATTAGGATGGTTGATGTGAACCAACTTTAAAAATTCATCTCCTTTCATTCTAGGCATCAACCAATCCGAGACAATTAAAATCACTTGATGGCCGTCTTCTTCAATCTCGGCAATAATTTCTAAAGCTTCATCCCCACTTTCAGCAAATTCGTAACCGTAGTCATTGCCAAAAGCTTTGCGCAGTTCAATTTCCAAACTATTTAAAACTAATACCTCATCATCAACACATAAAATTACCGACTTACACATTGGGCTTTCCCTCCTCCCACTAAAATATAATCCAGCTATAGTCTAGCTTTCCAAGCGTTCCATAGTGCTGGTTGGCTAATCTTATAGTAGACCTATGAACAAGACTGCGAGTCTTGTCTCGCTGACCGAGCAGACTGACACTACCAGGAATAATATAATCTAGTCTCAATGTTAAATAATAATTCTCTTGGACGCTTTTGGCTAACTATATAGCTCGAGCAGTGGAGAATACATGAGATGTGGCAGAATGTCTGAGGCGGTAAAATCTCAACCAAAATATCATGACTCCTTCCAAATCAATTAACGATAAAAATCGGCTGGTATCCTCCCAGTTAGATCTGCCATCTCGTCTGCTGTTGGGACCGGGACCTTCCAATGTATCTCCTCGAGTTCTGCAAGCTTTGAGTCTGGCTCCCGTGGGACATCTGGATCCTCTTTTTCTCAAAATCATGGACGAGAGCCAAACTTTGCTCCGCTACGCCTGGCAAACAGAGAACCAAATGACAATTCCGGTCAGCGGGACCGGAAGTGCAGCCATGGAAGCAACTTTGGCCAATACAGTGGAGCCGGGAGATGTGGTTTTGGTGGGAGTCAATGGTTACTTCGGACATCGGCTCCTGGACATGGCAGGTCGTTATGGAGCGGATACTCGCACGGTGACTAAGCCTTGGGGAGAAGTCTTCACTCTAGAAGAACTGAGGGAAGCTTTAGAAAGCCATCGTCCTGCTATTCTCGCTCTCGTTCATGCGGAAACTTCTACTGGCGCTTGTCAGCCCCTAGTTGGGGTAGGAGAATTGTGCCGCGAGTTTAATTGTCTCTTACTGGTGGACACAGTTACTAGTTTGGGAGGAGTTCCCTTATTTATCGACCAATGGGGTATAGATTTGGCCTATAGTTGTAGCCAGAAAGGTTTGGCTTGTCCTCCCGGTATCTCTCCTTTTACCATGAGTCCTCGAGCGGTGGAAAAAATGCAGCAGCGCAGCACTAAAGTGGCCAACTGGTATTTGGATATGTCCATGCTGTCTCATTATTGGGGCCGTGATCGCACTTACCACCACACTGCTCCCATAAACATGAACTATGCCTTACGGGAAGCTTTGCGTCTAGTAGCGGAAGAAGGACTGGAAGAGTCTTGGGCGAGACATCAAGCCAATGCGGAGTTACTTTGGCAAGGACTGGCGGATCTGGGTTTAAACTGCCACGTAGCGAAAGAATTTCGTCTTCCCACTCTCACTACTGTAACTATTCCTTCAGGAGTGGATGGAAAAGCAGTTACTCGTCAATTACTACAGGAATACAATCTTGAAATTGGCGGCGGTTTAGGAGAACTGGCCGGGAAAGTTTGGCGTATTGGTTTGATGGGTTATAATAGTCGGCAAGAGAACGTTCTCTTCTGTCTGTCGGCACTGGAAAAGGTTCTTAAGATTTAGCGATTGTTGTAAGGGCGCATGGACTTTGGTTTTTTTTGCAAGATCTGAGACTTACGCAAACAAACCTAGAAACCGGGTTTCTCACCAGGATAAAACGGCTAAAATACAGATTTTTAGTTCAGAAACCCGGTTTCTGCGTAACGAGCGGATTAGGATGC
>JH611013.1 GCA_000252485.1 Prochloron didemni P4-Papua_New_Guinea
CAACCAACAACCAACAACCAACAACCAACAACCAACAACCAACAACCAACAACCAACAACCAACAACCAACAACCAACAACCAACAACCAACAACCAATGAAACTAAAAGAATTACAGAAGTTATTTTATAGTGCGATAACTACACAAGACTCTCATAGCATTGAGGAGTTGAGCAAAACAATCAAGACGGCGAAAAATTTAACTTTGGAAGAAAGTTTAGGAGTTTATCGCGGTAGCGTTGTGGGAAACCTAATGGAAACTTTAAGTTCGATTTATCCTGTTTGTTCTCGTTTGGTGGGGGAAAAGTTTTTTGATGCTACTGCTGTAAGTTATATCAATAAATTTCCTTCTTTATCCCCAGATTTAGGAGACTATGGAGCGGAGTTGCCTACTTTTCTAGAGACTTTTCCCCCAGTAGCTAGTTTACCATATTTCCCCGATGTAGCTCGTTTGGAATGGTATTATCATCGAGTTTTTAGTGGGGAAGATGGAACAGAATTAGATATTGCTGCTTTGGGTGCTGTTCCTGAAGAAAGGTGGAGCGAATTAATTTTTTATTTACCAGAAAACAGCTTTTTGTTAGAATCTAATTATCCCGTTCATCGGATTTGGCAAGTGAATCAAGAGGATTATGAAGGGGATGAAATTGTGGATCTAGACGAAGGAGGAGTGAAGATATTTATCTGGCGACAGAAGTACGATATGCGCCTAGATTTGCCTAATGATGAGGAATGGTTATTATTAAAGGCTTTTGCGAACCAAGATAGTTTTGGCTCTATTTGTGAAGGTTTAGCTGGTGGGGAGTCCCCTGTAGATGTGGCTACTTTATTGCCTGTTTTTGTTCAACGAGGATGGATTGCTGGTTTTTCAATAGGTTCTATCCCCCTAAATCCCCCTTCGTAAGGGGGACTTTTAACATAGAAGTTTTGTCCCATCTGGAAGCGATCGCGAAGTGCGATTCTATCTGTAGTATTCTTTTTTAATTCTATAAACTCATCTAATTTAGATCGAATACGAAAATGTTTGCTACAAACCTACCCCCTAAATCCCCCTTCGTAAGGGGGACTTTTAACATAGAAGTGTTTCCCTATCTGTAAAACCTCTCGAACTGTTATTGTATATGTAGCATTATTTTTCAGATTTCATATTAGATTAAAATAATTTTTGAGGATAAGGGTTAGACTAAATATTATTTTAATAATTATTCTGACGAGTAAAAAGTTGAATTGGTGATTTGGTTCTAAGCGCGATCGCCTGCATTAACGGCTAATATTTCTTTTTTGTTTTCCCATAGTTATTGCTGCATCGGCTGCATCACCTTTGTACAAAGGGAAAGGGGCATTTTTCCTGCACGAACTCTTAATTGTTCATTGTTAATTGTTCATTGCTCATTGCTATAGATTACTTTAACAAACGAACAAAACCAGCTTGTTCAAAATGTTTATCAGTAGTAAAGGCTTCTGTGATATTTTCCTGTTGCATCACCACAAAACTGATACAATCTGTTAAACCCCAATCCTTGTCCAAACGTTGGGTATAAAGTTGCCAACCCTGCTGAAAAAGAGAATCACTTACAGGAATAACATCTAAATCGGGCAAACGCTTAAAACTATTGATGATAAACGTAATCGTTTGCTTTCTAGATCTAGGATTATTTAGAGCATCAGCTACCTCTAAAAAAACAAAATCAGTAGTTGTAAAATTATAACCATCCCGTTTTAATTTTTTTCTTACTTTAATAGCTAAATCGTGGAAATCATCTTTAGAATTAATTAATGCTAGCCACGCCGCCGTATCCACAAAAACCTTTTTCATTTACTCTAATTCTTTTTTAGCAGTACCATATAAATAGTGGTCGTGTTGATAAGCTAGATCGCTTACTCCTATATCGATTTGACACTCTTGAATAATCAAATCCCACTCATCAAGAATAACTAAATCTTCTGGACTATTATTTTTTTGCTTTTCAAGCTCCTCCATAATCAACAAAGCAATTTTTTCTTGTTCTTTTTCTGGTAAAACTTGTACTCGCTCTATGGCTTCATTCAATAAATTATTCACAATTATAACCTCCTTTGATTTAATCATCAAATATAACTTAGCCCCCACTCACGGGAGGAATAAGTACCACTTCATCGCCATCTTGTAACACGGTATCCGGTTCCACAAATTCTAGATTAATCCCAAACCTAGTCAAATTGCGCCATTGTTCTAATTCTGGCTTTTTTGCTAAGAGATACTCCAACACAGCTATTACTTGAGTTCCCTCAGAAAATTCCAGTTCTAACTCAGGCACTTGAAATACTTCTTGATAGGCAGCAAATAGTTTGACTTTAACTTTAACGGAAGACTCACACATAAGAAACCAACCACAGGCTAGAAGCCGAAACCAACCACAGGCTAGAAGCCTGTGCCACAAGCAAAAACTAAACCTTTACTACATTACTAAAACGAATCTTGAGATAATCCTCTTCCATTTTAGCACCTGCTGGATTCAAACCAGCCAAAGCTTGAGGTAAAACAAAATTGCGCCGATGGTTGCCGATGCGAATATTTAGTTCATCTCCAGTTTTATTCAACTGAATATTTTCTTTCGGGATTCCCGGTAAATACAATTCTAAACTGTAATCTTGCTCTTGTTGCAGCACGCGAATGGTATTTTCCTGATAATAAACTTTAGAGGGGTCTTCATCTCCATAGAGAGTTTCTTTCAACCTTTCCAGGGCCTCTAAACCGCACATTTCCTCGGAATAAAGAGGGACTTCCTTCACTGGAAGAGGATGGAAATTAGAGTGAATTTCCTCCTTATACAACTGCTGATTTTCCTTCCAACGCTGGAAAAATGGGTCAGTCACTTCTTCGGGAATGATGCGATTGGCGATGACTAAATCTGTCGCTACATTGTATAAACTCAAATAAGCATGAGCCCGCAATGACTCCTTCAACACCATTTTTTCTGGATTAGTCACTAAACGCACGGAAGTTTGACTATTGTCCGTCAAGACCTTTTCCAAAGCTTCAATTTGCTGGTAAAATTCATAGGGAGCATCCATTACCTCATTATTAGGCAGGGAAAAACCTGTTAGGGGTTTAAAGATAGGTTCAAACAGAGGTCTGAGGGCGGAAGACATGCCTTGTAAAGGTTTGTAAAATCTTCTCATATACCAACCTCCTACTTCCGGCAAACTCAACAAGCGCAGAGCAGTGCCAGTAGGAGCGGAGTCGATAATCAGAATCTCGTAATCCCCTTCATCGTAATGACGTTTCATCCGCACCAAACCGAAGATTTCATCCATTCCCGGCAAAATGGCCAATTCTTCCGCTTGAACCCCGTCCAATCCCCGCGCTTGTAGTACTTCTGTAATGTAGCGCTTCACCGCACCCCAATTACCTTCTAATTCCATCAGCGCGTCTAGTTCCGCACCCCAAAGGTTGGGACGCACCTGAATGGGTTCGTGTCCCAGTTCTAAGTCGAAACTGTCCGCCAGGGAATGAGCGGGGTCGGTACTGAGTACCAGGGTTTTGTATCCCAGTTCGGCACAGCGAAGACCAGTAGCTGCAGCAACGGAGGTTTTGCCAACTCCTCCTTTACCAGTCATGAGGATTACGCGCATTACTAATTTTGTCCGAGGTTAGAGAAGTTTACATTCCTTATTATTATTTATTATTTCTCTAACTTCTGCAAGAAGGGAAAGAGGGAATAGAATTGTAGGGTGGGCATCGCCCACCACAAGTTTCCTGGTTTTGTTGGGCGTTGCCCTGCCCTTCGACTTCGCTCAGGGACCGCGTAGCCGAAGGGTTTCGTGACCTCAACCCAACCTACAATATCATCTGTATAACTAGGGTTTGCTGATAAAGTCTTGCTATTTCCTAAGCCCTAGGTATTAATTCCTAACAAACACAAAATTAGGACTTATATCATGTCTGTTTAGATCGTACCTATAATTTGTCTAGCCCCCTAACCCCCTGTTTTCCCCCAGTGGGGGGGACCAAGGGGGGGCAAGGGGGGGGTACTCAAAGTCCCCCAGTATTGGGGGATTTAGGGGGCATTGTAAATTAAATTGCCGATATATAATTTACAATAACAATGCTACCGGACATGATATTACGCAGAAACCCGGTTTCTAGGTTGATTTGCGGTATTAATTCCTAGCAAACACAAAATGTTGCTTGAGAACATCCCAGCGGGAACAGTCCCAGTAATCGATGTGAGAGACGATGAGGTTATCTGAATCTAGCTCAAGTTCGCTCCAACCAGGGATAGCGATGGGGGGTTTCCAGGGAACCGGTGCAATCCATTTCAGAGTCCATTGGGTCTTAATAGTATTTTCAGTCTGACTCATGCCATGCAATTCCAGCTTAATTTCTCGGAACCAAGTACTAATAAAAGCAATGTTTTGTTTGTACTTTGCCAAACCTCGAAATTCGTTCAGTGGGTCTTTGAAGTAAACGTTGGGATGATAGATGTTGTAGGTCTGATTGATGGGAAAGCGCTGATAGTCGGCTTCCAGAATTTCAAGAATATCCATTTATAGTTGATAGTTGATAGTGGATAGTTGATAGTGGATAGTGGATAGTTGATAGTGGATAGTTGATAATTATACAATAACCGGTTGGTTGCTCTTACTCCATACTAAACACTTTCATAGGCGGGATAGATAGATGTACCTCATGACCAAGAAACCCTATATTTCTCTTGGATTTCCTAATTATTCTGGCATGTTAGCGGATTGTTGTGACTGTTGTGACTGTTGTAACTGTTCTGCTGCTAATTCTTTAACTTCTTTTTGTAAGAAAAAGTTGAGAAAAGTTCTGATGATGGCAACTACAGCTAGTTTCCCTAGGGAATCCCAGGTTGGGGATACGGCAGTGGCAGCAATATCTGCTGCTAAAAGAAATTCCAGGGCTACAACTAAAGACGTTGCTAAATTGAGACGAAGTGAAGATAAAGCTTCATGACGTTTTTTGGGTTTCAGGATTTGGGGTAGCTTCTGGATACTTCTCAAGATAGCAAAAGCAATGATTAAGAGAGCAATACATTCAATTCCTGTTTTGAGAAATAATGCAGTTTGCTGTAATATTGCTTCAACAAAACGATGTAAATTCCTAGCGGATGCTGAATGAGTATTTTCTGTTGCTTTAGCAATGATGTACCAAGCTGGTTCTAAGGCTGTTTTTTGAAAGGAGTTCATGGAAAATGGGAAGACAGAAGTAAGAATAGACATGATAGGATAGATTGAGATTATCCTGTGGGTAAGACAACCGGGTTTCTTGACAAAATTTTAGTATTAATTCCTAAAA
>JH611014.1 GCA_000252485.1 Prochloron didemni P4-Papua_New_Guinea
TTCTTTTTTAAACTTGATATTAGAATGAGAAAAGAACACATTATTAATTGAAAAAAGAAAATGGATACTAAAGCTTTTAAACGCGCGTTGCAAAAATCGGCCAACTATCATCGTCAAGGATTCGGTCATCAAGCCGAAGTCTCTGGAGTTCTAAACTCCGAGTATCAAAGCAGTTTGATTCAAGAAATTCGCCATAATGATTACCGTCTGGAACGGGGAGATGTAACTGTTCTCCTTGCAGAAGCTTTTGGCTTTTGCTGGGGGGTAGAAAGAGCGGTGGCAATGGCTTATGAAACTCGCCAGCATTTTCCTACGGAGCAAATTTGGATTACTAACGAAATCATTCACAACCCTTCTGTCAATCAGCGTTTGCGAGAGATGAATGTGGGATTTATTTCTCTTAAAGAAGGGAAGAAGGATTTTTCGGTAGTGGGTAGTGGGGATGTGGTGATTTTACCTGCTTTTGGCGCTAGCGTCCAAGAAATGCAACTGCTTAATGACAAAGGATGTACCATTGTGGATACTACCTGTCCCTGGGTATCTAAAGTTTGGAACTCCGTAGAAAAGCACAAAAAACGGGAATATACTTCTATTATTCACGGTAAGTACAAGCATGAAGAAACAGTAGCTACTAGTTCTTTTGCTGGGAAATATTTAGTGGTTCTCAATTTAGCAGAAGCTCAATACGTCAGCAACTATATTCTGGAAGGAGGGGATAAGTGGGAATTTCTCGCTAAGTTTAAGAATGCTTACTCTGTTGGTTTTGACCCAGATATAGATTTGGAGCGTATCGGTGTTGCTAACCAAACTACCATGCTTAAGAGCGAAACGGAGCAAATTGGCAAGCTGTTTGAAGGAACTATGCTCTCAAAATACGGTCCCGCCAAACTGAACGACCATTTTATGAGCTTTAATACTATCTGCGATGCTACTCAAGAGCGTCAAGATGCCATGTTTAAGCTGGTGGAAGAAGATGTCTCTTTGATGTTGGTGATTGGTGGTTTTAACTCTTCTAATACTACCCACCTACAAGAAATAGCCATGGAGCGGGGTATACCTTCTTATCATATCGATAGTTCAGAGCGTATTGGTTGGGGAAATCGCATCGAACACAAACCTTTGGGTAAGGAAATAGAAGTAAAGGAAAATTGGCTGCCGGAAGGAAAAATTGTGGTTGCGGTGACATCTGGGGCTTCTACTCCGGATAAAGTAGTGGAAGAGACCATTGAGAAGATTGTTGAGTTAAAAGCACCGGTGGCATATAGCAGTTGATAGTTGATAGTGGATAGTGGATAGTGGATAGTGGATAGCTACTGAGGTCCGTTCCACGCCCCCAAATAAAAAAGACTATGATTTTTTTGATTCAATGAGTACTATGACTTTTCAATTCCACAGAATCATAGTCATCATGATAATCACGAAATCATAGCAAAAAATGAGAAACTCCCCCAGGGGGACTTGCGCAGGTCGGATTAGGTGCTATTGTAGTCCGAGTTCGTGTTTCAGACACAACCGGATTAACTTTCTTTGCTATGTCCAGCCCGTAATATCCGCTTGGTTTGGGGGAAAGTGGACAAATTTATTGGTGAAAAAATCGTAAGATTGTTATCCCGCAGTTCGACGACCCTCTCTGCAAGTTGTCCAGAGTGGAAAAATTTACCATCCCTCATTTTAAGAAAACACGAACTATTTAACCACTTAATTGAATAGATAGACTACAGCTTATCAACATGTAAACCCATGA
>JH611015.1 GCA_000252485.1 Prochloron didemni P4-Papua_New_Guinea
ACCAAAATTTTTATCTTAATAGCAAAGTAATAATAGAAACCCGGTTTCTGTGCTGAAAACCAAATATCAATGTCTTGTGCTGTTGGGTTTCGTTGCCTCAACCCAACCTACAATAAGAATCCACGTTTTTAGATGTGCCACAAAAGTACAATTTTAAATTAACAAACAACCAACAACAAACAACCAACAACCAACAACCAATAACTAACAACAAACAACCAACAACAAACAACAAACAACCAACAACCAACAACTAACAACTAACAACCACCAACCAACAACTTCATTGCTAAAAAAATAAGCTTCTCTTCCCAAACCACCCTCTTCCCTATCTCTGGATACAACAACTGTAAATAACGAAACAACAAACCACCATCTCCCCCAGTCAAAACCACCTGACTCTCGGGAAACTCCTGCCACCAATCCAGAATAAAATCCTTAATCCCCGCCAAAATCGTATAAATAACCCCACTTTCAATGGCTCCCGGCGTATCCAATCGCCAACGGGACCGTAACTGTTCCCCCAATCTCACCTCCGGTAAAGCAGCAGTCCCCCGCCCCAAGGACTGCAACTGCAACCTCAACCCTGGTAAAATAGCTCCTCCCACTAAAACGCCATCCTCCTTCCCTCCAGTAAAAGTAAGAGCTGTCCCCCCATCAATTACCAAACAGGGAAACCCCCAAATTGCTCCCGCACCCCACAAAGCCAAAGCCCGATCGCCTCCCAGACTGGGATAAAGACCTTTCAAAGGAATATCCTCCAAACCAATAACCCGGCTATGGGCATAATTGCGCCACAATGCCGTTTGCCTGGGAACTACCGAAACTACACAAACGCAATCAATTTTATTATCCCTCAAGACACCATCCTGAGAGCAATCTAAACCCAAACCAGCAGATAAAACATCCCCAGGCAACTCTCCTTCCCCTAAATGTTCCCTTTCCCAAACTAATTGCAACTCTTCTCCCCGAAACCAAGCAAAATGAAGCCGGGAATTGCCGATGGCCAACCCAACCCAATTCATCATCAACCTATAGCAATGAGCAATGAACAATTAACAATGAACAATTAAGAGGTTGACAAAAAAAATGCCCATGCACGCTTTGTACAAAGGTGATGCAGCAGATGCAGCACTTTTGTCTAAAAATGTAGCATGTAACTACACCTGCGCGAAGCGCTATAGAATCAACAACTCACCATATATAAGAAAAACTTATCTTTTGTTAGTGAAAATTTAACTTTTAATTATATTTTCTCTTTGCTATAATGTTTTGTAACAAAAATTTACACAAAAACTAAAAAAAACTTGCACTAAGAGAAACAAGATGCTATTATTCTTCCCCTTCCTCAAAAACTTCATAAAAACCTCAAAAAAAGCCTCAAAGCTAACCATCCAAGCAAAAGAGATTGCTGCAGAAACCACAGCCATCCGCTCCTTAGACTGGGACAGAGACCGGTTCGATATTGAGTTTGGCCTGCAAAACGGTACTACCTACAACTCCTACCTGATTCGCGGCGAGAAAACCGCCCTCATCGACACCTCCCATGCCAAATTCCGCAAACTTTATTTAAATACCCTCAAAGGCATAATTAAACCTTCTGCCCTAGACTACCTTATCGTCAGCCATACAGAACCAGACCACAGCGGTTTAGTCCCAGACCTCCTGGAACTGGCCCCCCAAATCAAGGTAGTAGGTTCCAAAGTAGCAATTCAATTCCTGGAAAACCTGGTTCATCAACCCTTTGAACGGCAAATTGTTAAAAACGGGGATACTTTAGACCTAGGCCAAGGTCACATCTTAGAATTTGTCAACGCTCCCAACCTCCACTGGCCGGACACTATCTTCTCCTATGATCGCGCCACGGAAACCCTCTTTAGCTGCGATGCTTTCGGCATGCACTTCTGCTCCAACAGCGTCTTCGACAATAACTTACAAGCCATCAAACCAGACTACCGCTTCTATTATGATTGCTTGATGGCTCCCAACGCCCGCTCGGTCATCTCCGCCATGAAGCGCATGGACAAACTGGGAGAAATAACTACCGTAGCCAACGGACACGGACCTTTACTGCGATACAATTTACGAGAACTGCTCAATAACTATCGCACTTGGAGCCAAGCCCAAGCTAAAGCAGAAAAGACTGTGGCCGTGTTCTATACTTCCGATTACGGTTGGTGCGATCGCCTTTCCCAATCCATAGCCAAAGGCATCACCAAAGCAGAAGTAGCGGTAGAAATGGTAGATCTGAAATCTGCCGACAGCCAGGAAGTGCAGGAACTAGTGAGTCGCTCCGCCGGACTAGCCATTGCCATGCCCCCCCTTTCTGGCAACAATGAAAAAGAAATAGCCAGCAACATGGGAGCCATTTTAGCCGCAGCCAAAAGCAAGCAAGCCATCGGTCTATTGGAGTCCTACGGCGGCAATGACGAGCCCATTGACCCCATGCTGAGTAAATTCCGGGATTTAGGCTTAAAAGAAGCTTTTCCCCCCATCAAAATCAAAGAAACCCCCACCGAAGCCATCTATCAACTGTGCGAAGAATCGGGAACTGACTTAGGACAAGCTCTGAACTTAGACAAGAAAGTACTCGCCAGAAAATCCCTAGACAGCGACTTAGATAAAGCTATGGGACGTTTGAGCGGCGGACTCTACATTCTTACCGCTAAAAAAGGCGGCCTCAAGAGCGCCATGTTGGCCTCCTGGGTGACCCAAGCCAGCTTCGAGCCCCCCGGTTTCACTGTAGCTGTAGCCAAAGATCGGGCCATTGAATCTTTAATGCAAGTGGGCGATCGCTTTGTCTTAAATATCCTTGAGGAAGGAAAATACCAAGGTTTAATGAAGCACTTCCTCAAGCGTTTCCCCCCCGGTGCAGATCGCTTTGCGGGAGTTGAAACCCAAACAGCAACCAATGGCTCTCCAATCTTAACGGAAGCCCTGGCCTATTTAGAGTGCGAAGTAGAAAGTCGCATGGAATGTTCCGACCACTGGATAGTTTACAGCAAAGTAAGTAACGGTCGCATTTCCAATCCCGACGCACTCACTGCCGTCCACCATCGTAAAGTGGGCAATTATTATTAGACATCTGATAGTGGATAGTTGATAGTTGATAGTGGATAGTTGATAGTTATACAGCAACCGGTTGGTTGCTCTTACTTAATACTAAACACTTTCATAGGCCGGTATATAGATGTACATATTGACCAAGAAACCCTATAATCTATCTAGAATAGAAACAAATATCTATGTTTCAACAGTTTGAAAATTGGAGTAATTGCGAGGATGTTAATTAACAACTAATATAATATAAAATCCGAAAAACAATGCTACAGATACAATAACAGTTCAAACTGGGTGTGGTCAAAAGTAGTTGTTTGGGGCTAAATATGTATTTGTGAATTGTGGGGTAGCCCTCTGGGCTGCCTAGCTTTCAGGATAAGCCGCTTTAATATAACAATTGTCCTAAAATCAATTTAAATGAAACCAAATTTTGACACCATGAGTATGACTGAACTGCGAGCCTACCTTCTTTCCCATAGAACTAACGATGAAGCCTTTTATAAACTTGCCGATAGCCTCGAAGTTACTGCTGAAAATAGCGAGTCTAGTTTCTGCCATTTTTTGCGGAGACATTCATCAATTCTTAAATTTTGAATTTTGAATTTTGAATTTTGAATTCTCCGTCAGGAGCTATCAACTGTCCACTATCAACTGTCAACTGCTATATGAATATTTTTCGCTTTTTATCTACGTTCATCTCCTTTTTCAAGAAAAAAAACAAAAACAAACCTCGAGATGTCCAAGTATATGGAATTACAGAAGACACCATCGTAATGCGATCGCGCACCTGGGACAGACTCAAATTCGAGATAGAATACGGATTGAAAAAAGGAACTACAGCCAACTCTTTCTTAATTAAAGCCGAAAAAACAGTCTTAATTGACCCTCCAGGAGAATCATTTACCGACATTTTTCTCGCTGCTTTAAAAGCAAGAATCAACCCCAGCAAAATTGATTACATCATCCTCGGTCACGTCAATCCCAACAGGGCCGTAACCTTGAAAAAAATCCTGGAACTAGCACCAGAAATAACTCTTATTTGTTCCAATCCCGGTGCAATTTCTCTGAACAACATATTACAATTCGACAAACTAAATATAACCGTAGTTAAAGGAGAAGAAACAATCGATTTAGGGGAAGATCACACTTTACAATTCATCCCCACACCGGACCCTCGCTTCCCCGATCGCCTTTGTACCTACGACAGCAAAACCCAAATCCTCTATACCGATAAACTCTTTGGGGCTCACGTCTGCGGCGATCGAGTTTTAGAGGAAGGGGGGGAAGAATATACCGAAGACCGCCGCTACTATTTCGATTGTCTCATGGCTCCCAATACCCGGCAAGTAACGGCAGCCTTAGACAAACTCAAAAGCTTTCCAGCTCAAATCTACGCCCCCGGTCACGGTCCCTTAGTACGTTACAACACAACAAAACTAGTTGAGGACTACCAACAATGGGCAGAAACCAAAAAGTCCCAACCTATCACCATTGCCCTAATCTACGCCTCAGCTTACGGCAATACCGCCACCGTGGGCCAAGCCATCGCTCGAGGTATTACCAAAGCAGGAGTAGCAGTAGAATCCATCAATGCAGAATTTGCCGAACCCAATGAAATCAAAGCAGCAGTACAAAAGTCTGCAGGCTTGATTTTGGGTTCTCCCACCCTGGGAGGTCACGCACCCACCCAGATTCAAACCGCCTTGGGAATCGCCCTCGCCAATGCTGATAAAACTAAACTAGTGGGAGTATTCGGTTCCTTCGGTTGGAGTGGAGAGGCGATCGAGCTGCTGGAAAGTAAATTGCGAGATGGAGGATATAGCTTTGGTTTCGACACCATCAAGGTCAAATTCAAACCCACCGATGTCACCATCCAATACTGCGAACAAGCAGGAACTGATTTTGCCCAGAAATTGAAAAAAGCCCAAAAAGCCCGCAAACCGAAACAATCCGTCTCTACTTCTCAAGCAGCGCGGACAGAACAAGCTTTAGGCAGAATTGTGGGTTCTCTGTGCGTAGTGACTACCAAGCAAGATAACTTGAGCGGCGGAATGCTAGCTTCTTGGGTCTCTCAAGCCACCTTCAATCCCCCAGGTTTTACTGTAGCGGTGGCCAAAGAAAGAGCGGTGGAATCCTTATTAAATATTAACAGCGAATTCGTCCTCAATATTTTGCAGGAAGGAAATCATCAGGGCTTAATGAAACAATTTCTTAAGCCTTTTGCTCCAGGGGAAGACCGTTTTGCTGATTTAGAAGTTCAATTAGCTGAAAATGGTTCTCCCATTCTCCAAGATGCTCTAGCCTATTTAGAATGCCAAGTTGCCAACCGTATGGAATGTGGCGACCACTGGGTTATTTACGCCCAAGCTAAAAAAGGACAGTTGTTACAAACCTCTGGAGTAACTGCTATTCATCACCGTAAAACTGGCAGTAGTTATTAAGTCCATCGCCAACCTTATCAAAAACTCACTCAGGACTTACGTAAACAAGCCTAGAAACCGGGTTTGGAGTCGGCATAAAACGGCTAAAATCAAGAGTTTTAGTTCAGAAACCCGGTTTCTGCGTAAGTCCTATCACTATCACTACCCCGCTCTGAGGAGACGGGGGTAGATTTTTTAAATGACTCGCCCACAACCTTGAAACAAAGACTCGATACCTTATTAGTAGACCGCAATCTTAGCTCTTCTCGCTCCTCAGCCCAAAGATTAATTAGAGCGGGGTTCGTCAAGGTAAATCAGCAAGTAATCGATAAACCAGGTACTGAGGTAGATACTGCTGCGGAGATTGAGATTAAACAAAAACCCCCCTATGTATCTAGAGGGGGGGAAAAATTAGCTCGAGCCTTAGAAGTCTTTAAAATTGATGTAAGGGAGCGTATTTGCCTGGATGGCGGCATTTCTACTGGCGGCTTTACCGACTGCTTGCTACAAAAAGGAGCAAAAAGGGTTTATGGGGTAGATGTGGGTTACGGACAAGTAGCTTGGAATATCCGCCAAAATCCCCAGGTAAGATTAAAAGAACGAACTAATTTTCGCTACCTCACTCCTGGAGATTTATATGGAGAAGAAACCCCGGCGGATTTCGGGGTAATGGACTTATCTTTTATTTCCTTGAAGAAGGTCTTGGATGTGCTGTGGAACTTGCTGGATACGCCCCGAGAGGCAGTATTGTTGGTAAAGCCCCAATTTGAAGTGGGGCGTAATTTAGTAGGGAAAAAAGGAGTCGTTCGCAACCCCAACCATCAAGCTGAAGCTATTTTTCAAGTACTTCAAAAAGCACAAAAAATAGGATGGGAATATAGAGGTTTAACCCCATCTCCTCTTACAGGACCAGCAGGAAATAGAGAATATCTTCTCTGGCTTATCACCCATAGCTCCGACAAACAAGTTTCAGTGGAGTCAATTCAACAAATTACCAGTAAAGCAATTAATTAACTAAGACAATTACCAATTAATTACCAATTACTAACCTCCTCAGTTAGCTTATCAAGGTATCTTGTGAACTATCTCTAGGTGGTTTAGGAGGTTGATTCTCAGAATTTTCCAGATCCAGAGCTGCTTCTACCGAGTCAAGTCGAATTTGTATTTTTGGACCTGAACTAGCCAGTCTAATAACCATAGTGTCCTCAACTAAAGTTCGTGTAATCCGTTTGCCATCAATATAGGTTCCATTAGCACCTAAATTAATAACTTCCCAGCCCTCATCGCCATTCTTAATCTCGACATGACGGCGGGAAACCACCGCACTATAGAGAACTACGTTATTATCAGTAGATCGTCCAATCCGAATCAGCGATTCGGTCTTAAAAGTCCAGCTTTGAACTGGAACCGATTGGAGGGGATGTAGTAGGATTAAAGTAATCACAGACGTTCCATCTTAAAAAGATTTTTGCCTTTTGACCTGGAACCATTCAGAATCCCCATAAAATCTTGGAGATTGTTTTTCCCTAGTCTTTCTTGTCCAAGTTTACTACGCCTTGGTTCATAGTCTTGACACACAAGGGCGATAAATCTATGGGGATTCTAAGCGGTTACAATTTAACAGCGTTTTAACTGGAGCAAATTGTTTTGTTTTCTCTAGGGGCGTATATCTGTGCGCCCCTATCCCAAGGGAAACCCTAGCTGGGGCGGTCAAACACCCCCTAGAAACTCTACTTAAGTTTAATTTAAACTTAAGCTTCCTATTTACTTTTGACAATAAGTTGGTACAAGCTAATAGCTCATCAGCATTAGCTGGATAGCCAGCTTCAGTGCGATACAAACCTAGGTACAGACCATTGGTCAGTTGGTTTATACTGCTTTTTCCTAATGGTTTCCAGCCACTGGGTTGTTCACCATATTCGGAAATATTATCATCATCGAAAGAACTTGCTTGGGAAATGTAGCTTTCTGTTACTTCAATAAATTCGATACCGTATAATTCTTGTATTTGGGCTCTTCTACTTTTGAATAATTTTTTCAATAATGCTTTGTAAGATTTGAGAGATTCTACTAAGCTTTTTAGTGTTGGTTGCGCAGCTTGCTCAAAAAGACTTTTGTAATTTTTATTATTCTTCAAAGTGTGACAGAAGACACTGTACTTTGCTAGATGCCCTTGGCTCCTCCTAACTATACCTTCATCATCTATTTTTGTCTGGCTAGATTTTAAATATTGCTGTCGAACTTCATAGAGTGCGCTATTATATAGGCTGTTGTTTTGTTGGCAGATGAACGCTACCACAGCCTTTTCTAGCTTATTAAGATGAAGTAGATTTTGTTGACAAGCTAACATTTTTATGTTATTCAATCCTCATCTAGAAATTATAATCAATATACTGCGGTTTTGTCAAGGTTTTTAAAGATTTTGATATTCTTCAAGGATAAGGGGGGTAATATCCCAAGCTCATTCCATAGTCAACAGTTTAAACTGAGCGGTGGATTTATAACTTATAATCTATAGGTTAGCACAGCTGTGCTAACCTAGGACGAAAATAGAATTATTGTCAAAGACTGGGAGAATGCGGGTTAAAATATGCGGCATTACTAAACCGGAACAGGGAAAGGCGATCGCCAATTTAGGAGCTACTGCCCTGGGATTCATCTGCGTCCCCTCATCGCCACGGTTTGTTTCCATAGCACAAATTAAAACAATTGTCACAATACTACCCCCAGAAGTTGACCGTATTGGGGTTTTTGTCAATGCCCAGCCCAAGGATATCAGTCTAGCAGTAGCTACAGCAGGGTTAACTGGAGTTCAACTTCACGGAGAAGAATCGCCAGAATTTTGCCAGAAATTGCTCCAGCAATTACCTAAAGTGGAAATTATCAAAGCCCTGAGAGTGAAAACTGTCGAGTCTTTGTCCAGGGCTAATGCTTACAGCAATTGTGTCCATACCCTCCTATTAGATGCCTATCATCCCCATTTACTGGGAGGTACGGGCCAAACTCTCCATTGGCAAAGTTTAAAAGCATTTCGCCCATCTTTACCTTGGTTCTTGGCTGGAGGACTGACACCAGAAAACATTTTGGATGCTTTGAGGGAAGTCGATCCTAGCGGTATAGACTTATCCAGTGGTGTGGAGCGATCTCGAAGAGATCCGCTCCGCGGTGCGCCCGGAGACAAAGACTTAGATAAAGTCACCCGATTGTTCCAAATCCTAACCAGAGATTCGCCTATGACAAACAACCAAAAACCAACAACCAATAACCAATAACCAATAACCAAGCCTAAAATTCGCCAGGTTGATGACGAATCAAGTTTAAGAATTCCTCTCTAGTTTTCTGTTCCTCTTTAAAAACTCCGAGCATGGCACTGGTAACGGTCCAAGAACCGGGTTTTTGCACACCCCGCATCACCATACACATATGAGTTGCTTCCATGACCACCGCAACTCCCTGGGGTTCCAAGACAGTCTGAACTGCTTCTGCAATTTGGCGAGTGAGGCGTTCTTGCACCTGCAAGCGCCGAGAATACATTTCCGTAATTCGAGCCAACTTGCTCAAACCAACTACCTTTTGATTAGGGATATAAGCAACATGAGCCCTACCCATAAAGGGCAGCATGTGGTGTTCGCAAAGGCTGAAGAAATTAATATCCCGCACTAAGACCATTTCATTATGGCCTTCATCAAAGATGGCATTATTGACAATTTCTTCCAGGGACTGGTTATAGCCTTGAGTGAGAAATTGCATTGCCTCAGCTACTCGCTTGGGTGTTTTCAGCAATCCTTCTCGTTCCGGATCTTCACCCACTGCCTCTAACATGGTGCGCACAGCATCCATCATATTTGTCGAAGGTTCTGAAACAGGTTTAATTTGTGCTTCTTTACCCCCATGTGTATTGCGATCTGGCCTAGCGGTGCGCTCCCTTAAATCAGGGCTAAGAGGAGCGGAACTAGACATCATTGGGAGCAATTTAGCACCATTAGAGCCATTGGAACCGTTGGAGTAAGTTATTGTCATGAAAATTTCTTGGTAGTATATAGATAAAGAAAACTTCTGCCGGCCCTTACAGAGTCACAGAACCAGGCATAACGGTCATTCCCTCGTCCATCAGACCCTGTTAACCAAACGCAACAAATTAACCCTGAATGGAGTTAGATGAAAAATATCTAGATCTAATTGCCGATTCAGGGATAATCCATTGAGTCACTGGCAAATGTTAAAAAATGTTTCTTTTTTAATTCTAGCACCCCGAGAAGCTTAAATTAAACAAAAATTTTTTTCAGCAGGAAAGTTGCTCGAATACCCCCATGGAGCGAAACTTTTGGTAGCGCAAATCTTGAAGCTGCTGGGGAGTCAATTGAGAAAGTTTTTCAAGATTTTCCAAAAGGGACTTTTTCAGGATTGCTGCGGCCCCGAGAGGATCGGCATGGGCACTTTTAGGAGGTTCCGGGAGAATTTCATCGATAATCCCTAAATTTTTTAAATCCTGAGCGGTGATTTTGAGAGCCATAGCTGCTTGTTCCGATTTTTTGGCATCTTTCCAAAGAATAGCCGCACAGGCTTCAGGACTGGCTACGGTATAAACTGCGTGTTCTAACATCAACAAGCGATCGCCCACACCAATACCCAAAGCTCCCCCCGAACCTCCTTCCCCAATTACAGTACAGATAATGGGAACGTCGAGACGGAACATTTCTCGGAGATTGAAAGCGATCGCCTCTCCTTGTCCCAGTTTTTCCGCTTCTACTCCAGCCCAAGCCCCTGGAGTATCGATAAAAGTTATAATGGGCATGGAAAATTTGTGGGCGTGTTCCATTAAACGCATTGCTTTGCGGTAGCCATTAGGAGTGGGCATGCCAAAGTTTCGAGCAACATTATCCTTTGTATCTCTTCCCTTTTGGTGTCCCAGAATAGCAACGGGGCGGCCATCCAAACGAGCCACTCCTCCCACCAAAGCCGGATCGTCATAACCACCGCGATCGCCATGCAGCTCGAACCATTCATCCGTAATCGCCTGAATATAATCTAAAGTAGAAGGACGGCGAGGATGGCGGGCCAGTTGCAAGCGTTGAGATGGGGTGAGAGTGCTGAAAATTTCCTGGCGTAATTGTACAGCTTTAGCTTTTAACAGGGCAATTTGCTCCGAGACATCCACATTATTTTCCGTGGCTAGTTCTTGGATCTGTTTCAGCCGCGCTTCCATCTCATAAAGGGGTTTCTCGAAATCCAATAAAAAAGTTTTGCGCTCAGTCATCTTTTATAACAAATAAAGTTTATCTCGCTTTTAGCAAATACTTACGGTACTCTTTTAGCAAGTGCTAGTCAAGATAATACTATCAAACTCTGGAATTGGCAAGAGGGAAGAGAAATTAAAAGTTTGGTAGGACATCAAGATGGAGTTTTAGATTTAGCATTTAGCCCCCATAATCCCTGGTTAGCTAGTGGCAGTCAAGACAAGACAATTAAGATTTGGAATTTGATAGATGGAAAAGTAATTTATACCCTTAAGGGTCATAATGCTAGAGTTTTAGCTGTAGCATTTAGTCCAGACGGGAAGATATTAGCCAGTGGGAGCTATGACAATACCATTAAGCTTTGGAGTTTGGAAGATGGGTCAGAAATTAGCACGCTTCAGGGTCATTCAGCTTGGGTTAGTAGTTTAGAATTTAGCCCCGATGGGAAAATATTAGCTAGTAGTAGCGGAGATAAGACTATCAAACTGTGGAACTGGGAAAATGGAGAGGAAATTAGAACCCTTGAGGGTCATTACGATAAAGTTACTGATGTAACTTTTAGCCCGGACGGGAGAACTTTAGCTAGTGCCAGCGGAGGTTTGGACAAGACTGTTAAAGTTTGGAATATAAACAATGGGAAAGAAATAACTACTCTAAAAGGTCATACTGGTAGTGTAGAGTCTATCGCCTTTAGTCCGGATGGAAAAATTTTAGCTAGTGGTAGTTGGGACAAAACAATTAAACTGTGGGAATTAGAGAAGAATTGAAAGATATTTTATTTCTTATAGAAGGAGTATGCCCTAAATCCTCCGCCATGGAAGTGAGACTTTGAGCCTCTATATCGATTATAACTTCGCTTGGTAGATATAGCGCTACGCGCTATAACTCTGAAGAATGGGAAGGAATAAACTTAAAATGCTGGGGGGCGACTTGTCGCCTCCCAACTCTCGCTGTCTGACCCAGTTTTTTCTAACTTTTTCAGCAAGCCCTAAATAGCTATAGTAGAGACAGTAATTGGGATATTTACTGTAGCTGCTGATTGAATAAGTTGATAGGGCAATCTAAAGCCACCTTGATCACCTTCTTGTATAAACGAAATATATATCTCTGAATCAAAATTTGTAGATTTAAAGTTGTCAAGCTGAGGCAGGATAGCATCTAAACTGACGACAGCATTCAACAATTCACTCTCAAGATCAGCAGTAGAACTTTCATGGCTTAAATTAGGTGTTAAATCAAGTATCCAAACGTCATAAGATTGAACTCTCTTTTTGCTACGTCCAACAAGCTCTCCTTTTTTGTAAAAATTTGATGCCTGAATTCCTAATTTTTCATTTATTTCTCCTAGTGTAGGAAGATCACCTCTAAGTCTAAGAGATAAATTAAGTTTAGTCATTTTAAAATCCTAAAAGTTTGAAAATTCATCAGCCAAGTTTCTAAGCTCTTCAAAGGTAAAGTTGTCTGCTCCACCTCTGCCCTCCGCTTTTTTTTGTTCCTCAACAAAATCACCAAAATCTCTCCGATTAATCTTAAACTCCCTAGCTATAGCATCAATTTGCTTTCGATCTTTTTTGTTTGCACCTTTTGATGCTTTCCTTGTTCCTGGGTTGCGTTTAGTTTCAGGTATATCATCGAAGAGCTCTTCAAGTTCATTTTCTAAATCAGGATCTAGATTATGCGCACCACCTCCACCTCCATTAATAGATGCAGCCAAAGGTCTGTTGCTTTGAACAGGAACGTTATTGCCATTATTGAACAAGCCACCATCAACACCACCAACAGTAGCCCACTGGGGACCACGAAAAACCCTCAAGAAATCATCCGCCAGATTATTACCAGCTTTCAGAAGCCGCCGACCAACCTGCAAAATTTCCCGACGATGACTAAGAGCCTCAGAAACACCCTGGAAGAGAATACTAGAAATTATAGCGGACCCCACACCCTGAGACCAACGATCGCCACTAGCAAAATTCCTTCCAACCTGCTCAAAACCAGCGAAAGCCCCCTCAAAAGCAGTACTTGCCGCAAACTGAGATACCAAACCCCCACCAGCGTTAAAAGCCAACCCAGCTCCAGCAAAAGAACCCAGCGTTCCAAAAGCAAAATAGCGAATAGATGTTATTATAGCGTAAGTAAGGATTATTGCTTACCTTCTAATCTATCGATAGAGTAGCTATCAAGAATTTTCCCAAAAAATCCAATTTTATTATCGCAATAATACTCACTTTCTAATCTATCGATAGAGTAGCTATCAGAAATTTTTCCAAAAAATCTAATTTTATTACCGCAATAATACCCACTCTCTAATCTATCGATAGAGTAGCTATCAGAAATTTTTCCAAAAAATCTAATTTCCTTACCGCAATAATACCCACTTTCTAATCTATCGATAGAGTAGCTATCAGAAATTTTTCCAAAAAATCCGAAAATAGCTCTAGCTATCCTTTTGTAACACTTTCAATATTTTACGAGCAAGTTCCATCCCTTTCTGAAAATCCAAACTTCCTTGATATTGAAATGTTTCTACTTTACCAACTAAATTTTCTGGTAGTTGGTTTGTCTCATGTATTATAAGAGTATGTCTTTCATTCAAAAGAGCTAGGGAAGCTCCCAAGTCAAGGTATGCGAGATTTTTGATTGAATCATCAGATAAAGTTTCGGGAGGTAAGCAAATAATTGCGCTAGAACAGGAACGAATATCATCCATTCTAGGAGTTACAGTTTCTACGTTATTAGACTGTTTTCTTTCTATGAGTTCCAAGCTATCTATTTCTGGTGCTATTTCTCCCAAGGTGCTAAATACAGTTTTGATTTCTTGCAATATTTTTTCGTTGTCATATGAGATAAATATCTTTATTAATTGACTTACCGTTTTTTGTGTATTTGCAGTATCGACAATGCTATCATGATTTCTTTCTATTTTCTCAATGCTACCACGATCCATTTCCTCGATTATCAATTGGTTTTCAAATATAGAAAACTGGTTCTTTCGTTTCTCCTCTTCCAGATTTTCCTGGATGCGATCGATAACTTCCTTCATTGTTTCTTCTGCGTCAGAAAATACGCTCTCTGAGCGAAGTGATTGAATGTAGCCTTCCTGAGTACGATTTGAATCAACTTTATAAGCACGTTTGTAAAGCTCCAGAGCTTTACTCCTAGCTCCCATTTCCAAGTATGTTTCAGCCAGCTTGAATAGAACGTTAAAGTGATTAGGATCGATCGACAAAGCTTCTTCGTAAAGAGCAATTGCATTTTTAAACAATTTGTAGCCTTGTAAATCAATAGCTGATTGGTAGATGCTTTGAGCCGCTGGTTCTAGTTGTTCTAACTGCCAAATCTCTCGTTTTAGAGGATGTTGTTTGACTAACCAACGACGAACTAATTCGACTTTGACCTGATACCTATGAGTATTTTCTGAATCTTCTGTATAATCCACAAAATCCCACTCAACAAGTTGTTTTTCGGCTTGTATTAATGATTCTGTTAGAACAACTCCATATTCTTTGAGAATAGTCAATGGTTTTTCTAGAACGCGATCACGCAGTGCCGCGAAGCGATCGCCTTTCAAATCAGCTCTTTTCTGAGCTTCTGCAACAGCGGAAAAGATTACCCGTTCTGGGATTGGTAGTCCATCTCGAAACCAAGCTAATCCTCCTTCAGCAATTTCAATTGCTTCATCTACAACTTGTTCCACATCTTCACTAGTAACCTGTTTATTCCCTTCAGTTCTCGCTTGGACAAAAACTGCGTAACAGAGCAATTGAGTGAAATATGGATGCCCTTTCGATAATTGAAAAATTGCCTCAATTGAATTTGGGTCATATACTAAAGACTCTTTTGCAGGCTCAATAATCAATTTTTTCGTATCTGACCGACTCAGCAAGCCAATTTTTTGGGTTGGCGCTCTTCTGAATAAACTGAGTAACTTGGGTAAATCGTCAGGTTTACGCCCGATAACTGGGATAATAAATAGTTTCTCATGTTGGCTTAAGAGAGATTGTAAATAAGGAAAAAATGTTTGAACTGAAGAGATTGGGTCGTCGCTATTTAAAGTATCGAACTCATCCAGCATCAGTACCAGATTTTTCTCTCCCAGAAGCCCATATATTTCCGGCAAGAAGTTCTGGGAGAACCAGCTTGGATCTGTTGCTAAATCTGCTTCCCTTGGTAGTTTCCCATCATCCAAATCTAGCTTTAAATTATTGACAATTACCTCAGCCAGGAGATGCAAGACATTACTGAGTGGTAATTGACCTTTGTTTTGCAGGTCGAAGGGAATGAAAACAAATTTATCCGATGCAATAAAATTGGTAATCTGTAACAGGACTGATGATTTGCCAATACGTCTTTGACCGTGCAACAGAATTGCTTTTTCACCCTTATTTAAATTATCCTCGACAAATTGGAACACTTTTTCTCTACCAAAGAAACAGTGGCGATCCGAAATAGCAGAACCAACAATATAAGGATTTCTCTGAAGTGTTTGTGTCTTAATATTAATATTGTGCTGAGAAGCAATCATTTTCCAATAGCTCCTTTTGGTAAAGCAGCGATTAATTTTCCTGTCCATTGGAGGATAGATGGAACTTCATCTTTATGTTTCCACGCCCAAGTAATTGCAGTTGCAACTTGTTTTCCTTGTTTATGACTCATCAAGTTGAGAAACACTTTTTGCCGATCTTTTAATTCGGTTTCCGTACTGTTTTGAATTTCTTTAACAACCCACCATTCCATTATTGATGAGGCAAATGAGTAAATTATTTTTCCTGCTTGCTCTTCTCGCTTGACAATCCCTCTCATTTCTAAAGAATTCATTTCTATTTCTTTTTGGCTAAAAATATTCTCAATTCCGCTGAGAGTATAACGCTTATTCAGCAATTTACCTTCTAGCTTGCACAAAGCAATTAGCATTAGTAAAATCTGCTCTAGCTCATTACATAGTTCCCAAGTAGCTTGAAATAAAAGTTTTTAGTTGTTATTCTAAAATTGTACTCTGCCATGTGTAAAATTCATTTAGACTTGCTATAGGTCGAAAATATGCTTTGGGGATAAGTTGAACTGGGGAAAAGTCGGGGAAATCATAGGATTGTTTTCTGTAAATGGAGTCATTTGATATTCTTGATCAACTAATTCACAAACAAAAATTGTGGGTTGCTTGGGGTTACCGATAAACTTTCTCCCCCCCAATGCTGCGTAATCCACAATCCAATATTCCTGGATTCCCATTTCTTCATAATCTCGAAGTTTATTGTAGTAATCGTCACGCCAATTAGTTGAAACAACCTCGACGATTAATTTTACCGAATCGGGATTTTGGATAATTGATTCGCTTTCCCACCTGGGTTCCGCTTCCAGAACTTCTTTGTTCAAAACGATTATATCTGGTTCGTAACCGGATTTTTCCTGTTGGGGTTTGACAATGGATTCTCTAGGAATAGTCCAAATGCCACCTTTACCCATTTGTCTGATAATTATCAATAGTTGCTCTATCAGGGAACCTGTGAGATTTGAATGTTTTCCCTTGGGTTTGGGCATTTTGATAATTACTCCATCCTGTAGTTCGTACCGAACTTCCGAGTTTTCCGGATACCAGCTTATAAATTCATCGAAGCTATATAGTTTTGGTTTAGCTTGGGCTTGAGTCATTTCAGTTAGTTGAGAATTGTAGGGTGGGCAATGCCCACCCTACTTCAATCTGTATTTTTCGAGATTAATTTTTCTACTGACAATTGAACATGGGGAAAACTAAGGAGAGAAATGGTTCCTTGCTTATAAGTTTGTTGGATTTGATAATTCCCTCCCAATGGTTGCCGAAACAGAATCAGTTGTTGAGCTTTCAAATCTACAACCCAGTATTCTAAAATACCAGCACGAGCATAGATAATTCGCTTCTGTTCTAAATCTTTTTCTAAAGTACTATCGGATATTTCGATTAAGAGGTAAATATCTTTGGTAGAGGGATGAACATTGTCATATAAAAAAAACTGGCAATCTCACAACGGCAATATCCGGTTCTGGTTCGGAGTTAGGAAGGGAAACGGGATGTGCTTCGTAAATCTTGGCACGATCTCGGAGTTTTTCTCGCAGGTATTCTGCTATAGAATCGTTGATGTTTCGATGTTTTGGCCCCTCTGGTGACATTTCAATAATTTGTCCTTCTAGTAATTCCACATGACGCTCGCTGAGAATACCTGCTGCAATCATCTGGTGATAGTCTTCAATTGACCATTTAGCTAAGGTAATCATTGGGAATAGGGGAAAAAGATACGAGGTTTTTTACTGCAATAAGAGGGAAGGGTTTATGGAACCGCAGATGAACCCGCAGGCTGGAAGCCTACGCCACGATGAACACAGATGGATACAGATGATTTGTGGTATGATTTATTATATCATTTTATTGTATAACTCGACCGAATCTGAAAATTGACAACAAGCTAAAAATCAAGAGGAATAAGGCGAGTCTAGTTTCTCGCATTTTTTGCGGAGACATTCATCAATTCAAACATTTTGAATTTTGAATTTTGAATTTTGAATTCGACGGTCGGGAGCTATCAACTGTCAACTGCTATATCTCCAGCTTTAATCAGCAAAGTCATATCATCTTCATTATTTAATCTTGATTCCAAACTCAAATCTCCAAAGAATTTTCTTCCTTCAACTCTTAACCGCTGACGAATACGAATTAAATAAAATCCTTTTGTTTCTATTGCTTCACTGATTTGTTTCTCGTCTTGAAGCTGAAACCAAGTCACTGGAAAACTAGCACGATTGTATCTAGTGAAATAGATATCATAATCGCTTAAAATTAATGAATCTACTTCTAATTGCAAAGATTGACCTGGTTCTAAATTACCGTAGAAGAACTGAGTATCGGTAGCTCCAACCGGTAAAAACTCTCTTTTAACAAATGATTCGGGAAACCATTTTCTCAAGCGCAAGAGAGTGTAGATATAATAATGAAGTCCCAAGTAAAACCAACTATTCCGTTCTTGCAAATGATGATAAAATTGATTGACATCAGCAGGAACATTTTGGGAGTCTACTATTTCTTTTCCATCTACTTTAATGATGGGCGATCGCACTTTTTCCGAACAGCCATAGTATCTCAAGCCGATGGTATACTTTCCTGGAGACAGTTCCAAACTTTCCCATTTATCTCCTTGACATTTACCGGATTCCAAGGTAGCAATAGTTTTGTAACCGGGGAAACTGTAAAGTATTGCGATCCAAGATTGAGATGAATTATTAGCAATTTCCGTATCTAAGGATAATTCCGATTCAACTTTAAACGGTCCGAGAGTAGAGATAATAGCATGGGTATTCCATCGAGGCCCCTTAGTCATCAAAACTGGCAAACTCAGAGGACTATTTAACATTTCTGCCGATAAGACCCGCCATTGAGAAGCTTTTTCTTGATTAAGAGCCAAATAAATAGTAAAGAGATTGCCGATCGCCAATTTCATGGCTTTATAGAAAAGAAAAGATAAACAAGCCAGAGGAATTTCCCACAATAATTCTTTATCTCTCATATTTTTTTCTCTGCCTCCTCTGCGACTCTGCGGTTAAATCCAAAACGCCTAAGATAAAATAATCCTTGCTAAATCTGAAGGAACTTCCAAATGAAGGTTGTGGCCTCCCGGTAATCTGATTCGCTTGGCCTTTGGCATCGCTTGTTGTTGCTCCAACAAATCTTCTGCCCGATTAAAATTACTGAGGTCACCATATACCAGTGTAATGGGAGTCTTAATTCGCCGCAACAAATCTAAATATCTGGATTTCCCAATGCCATTAAATCCAATCCCCGCACGAGTTCGCAATAAAGGAGCCCAGCGCCAACGAACGCCCCCCGGACAGGGTTCCGTAATCCTTCGCGCTAACATCATGGCCAAAGATGAAGATAAAGCCGGAGTAGCCTCCCGCAAGCGCTTGGCTGCTGCAGCAACATCGGGAAAAACTGGATGTTGGGGGGGATTGGTCAGATAATCCAAATGAGTTGCCAACTGTTGTGCAGCTTCTTCCGAGTTGACCTCAGAAGGTAATACAGTCTCTACTAAGATTAAATCTCTCACCTTCTGGGGACGGATACTGGTGAAAATGGCAGCTACCACTGAACCGAGGGAATGACCCACTAAGGTAAATGCTCTATCCGCCAATTTTTCCACGATCGCATCAATATCCGCCAGAAAATCCACCAAATTATAAGAATTTCCCTTGTCAACATGACTAGAACGCCCGTGGCCTCGAAAGTCTGGAGCAATCACTCGATAGCCTTTTTGAGCTAAACGAATTGCCACTTCCGACCAAGCAGCTCCTTGTTCTAAAATCCCATGCAAACAAAGCACCAACGGTCCATCCACCGGTCCCCAACTGCAAAGGCAAAGTTTGATACCCCGCACATCAAAAACTGTTTCCCCCATAGATGGGGCTTCATTGTCTTCTACCGCGTGGGGTAGGCTTCCAGCGTGGGGTAGGCTTCCAGCGTGGGGTAGGCTTCCAGCGTGGGGTAGGCTTCCAGCGTGGGGTAGGCTTCCAGCCTGCGAAATATTGGGGCAATTCGCCTGCACAACATCAGGTAACTCGTAACCGAGAGTTTCAGCTACTCGTCGCGCGAAGTTTCCCAGGGGCGATCGCAATTTTATTGTTCGCCAAGCTTCCCCCCAGTTTTGCTTCTATTTTGTTGTGTTGTCCGAAATTGGGGTCTCCTAAAGACAGGGAGCGTTGATAAATGCCATCGGTCATCCGCTGTCCTTCATAGGGATTTAACATAGAAGAGTTAAAACCCACCTCCAGAAACTGGCACAAACCCTCCATTATCTTAGTGGGTTCAGCTACCAATTCCTCATAACGCACTTGATAATAGCGCTCCGAGTCAATTTGCCTGCAGAAATTGAGAGTATTTTCGTTGCTATTAGCCCAAATTGATTCTGCCAATTCTTCCGCATTTTCCTGCTCGGAACCCAGCAGTTTATCCATCCTCATTCTAGTAAAAGATTCTACCACTTCATAAGGATGACGCACTAAATGAATATACTTTGCTGTCGGAAATAACTTTTCTGCTCGCTCTAAAGTCTCTCTACTGCTAGCGTAACTGGGAGACTTATCTACCAACAGCCTTCCTTCTCCTAATTCCTGCAACAAAGCATAAACCTCTTCAATAGAAGCATTATCTTCCACCAATTTATCTATTATCTTTTGACTGGCAGCAGCATCAATTCCTTTTAATTCCATCAAAACTCGTTGCAGTCCTTCCCCTAAATGGGAAAGACTCAATTCCTGGCTCCTTTCCGCCATGGTTTCAAAAGGCAAAAGATGTAATTCTGGGGGCGATAATAATCCCGGATGTCCCGCCAGCATTACTCTGAGTAAAGTAGAACCACTGCGAGGACTAGAAAGAATAAAGACAATATTTGTTGTTGGTTGTTTGTTGGTTGCTTGCACTGAGCTACGCGAGAGTGTTGTTTGTTGGTTGCTTGCACTGAGCGCTTGCCCTGAGCGTAGTCGAAGGGTAGCCGAAGTGTTGTTTGTTGGTTGCTTGCACTGAGCTACGCGAGAGTGTTGTTTGTTGTTGGACTTCGATACGCTTAGTTTATTAGTTGTGGGTAATGGGGATTGGATTTGGCCGTGGCTCTTTTCAAACTCTACCGCGAGATATTTTGCTAGCACCTCTATTTGAGGTCGCTCGTAAAACTCCCTCGGGTAAAGCATCAATTGCAAATCTCCCTTGAGACGATCTATTGCTTCCATGACCATGAGAGAATCCATCCCCAAATCCAACAGATTGCTCGTTCTTGTGAGTTGTTCTGTCTCCAGTTGAAGGATTTGAGCAATAACGGACTGTAAATAAGAGCTTAAAAATTCTTCCCTTTGGGCAGATGACATTGCCATCAGTGTGGCAAAAATATCTTCCGAATTTTTGGCTACTGGTTGTTCGTTCGGCAATACTTCCTCAAAGAAAGGCGATCCGACCCAATGGGAAAACCGCTGTTGTAACTCGCTCCACTCTATAGAAAGCACCCCCATGTTCCCTGAACCCTGCTGAAGCAATAAACCCAGCACTTCTAATCCCTGTTCCGGTGGGATTAAATTCAATCCTTGACGATTTAAATTAGCTGTCACCGCCATGCCATCATGAGCAAAAGGGCCCCAATTAATGGCTAATGCTGGTAAATGTCGTGCTTGACGATAAAGGGCGATCGCGTCCATGAAGGAATTCGCAGCAGCATAGTTTCCCTGTCCTGGAGAACCCAATAAAGCAGCGGCAGAGGAAAACATGACAAAGAAATCCAGTTCTAAATCTAGAGTTAACTGATGTAAATGCCACGCTCCAGCTACTTTCGGAGCCATCACCTTCTCGAACCGTTCCCAAGAAAGTCCCTGTAAGAGTCCGTCCTCCAGAACCCCCGCTGCATGAATTATTCCCTTCAGCAATAGTCCATTCGATTTAATTTCTGTTAGTACTGCTTCTAATTCTGACTCGCGAGATACATCAGCGGAAGCAATTTTTACCTCGACTCCCGACTCTTGTAATGCTCTCACACTCTTGATAGCGCCTTCTGAAGGAGAGTTGCGTCCTACTAATACGAGATGTTTAGCTCCTCGTTCTGTCAACCATTGGGCTACTTTTAATCCCAATGCCCCCAAGCCACCAGTAATGAGATAAGTGGTATTGTCATTTTCTATTTTCCATTCCCCATGCTCAACCCCCAACGTTGAATGTTGGAGGCGAGGGACATAACGCTTTCCTTGACGAAAAGCAATCTGGTCTTCTTCTCTGGAAGAAGCAATTTCTGCCAGTATGTATTGGTGTTCATCTGCTAGACTTAGTTTGTGGAAGTCTGCTTCTGGTTGGGGTGCTAAATCAAGGATTCCACCCCATATTTCCCGGTGTTCTAGGGCTATTACTTTTCCCAGTCCCCAACTAGAAGCTTGAACTATACCAGCAGCATGAATTCTTGTTGGTTCTTCTGTATCCCAATCTTCTGTTTGTATTTGCTGACTTCCTCTGGTGACTAACCAGAGTTGAGCATCTATTGATAAACTCAACAGAGTTTGAACTAAATAGAGAATGCTCCCACAACCTAATATTTGTGCTTGTTGAATTTCCTGGATCGTTAAATTTTCTGAATTATCAGCATCCAAGTTCCAAAGATGAATAATACCCCATCCATCCCCTGCCCCTTCTGGGAATAGAGATTGAAAATCTTCTTTCTTACTAGGATTAATTCTTATTTGGCCATTAACTTTAGATCGAGCGAATTGTAGACTGAAGTTGCCTAAGTCTCCTCCAGGATACACTAGCAAGCAATTTTTGCCATTCTTCTCTAATTCCTTGGCAATTTTTGCTCCTATTCCTTCCTTATCTGCGAAAATCAACCAGTTTTTTAACCGCAGACTTCGGCTACGCTCAGTCGAACGATGAACGGGTCTGAACGCAGATGAATCAGAATATTCTTGGTTATTTGTTGTTTCTTCTTTGTTTTTGCTTAATTCTTGTTCAGGTTTTTCTTTCCAAACTATTTCATACAGCAAATCGTTAATCTCAAAATTATTTGTCTCTTTTTTGCTATAACTGTTCCTTTTTTCCTCTTCCAACCAATATCTTTGTCGCTGAAAAGGATAATTGGGTAAAACTACTTTATGACGTTGATAATCTCGATCAAATCCATCCCAGTCTATTTCAATTCCAGCTTCGTACAGAGCTGCTAAACTTTGGAGTATTCTCTCCCAGTCTCCTTCTTGGGGGCGCAAACTGGGCAACCACAACCCATCTAGTTCTGGCAAACATTGGCGACCCATTCCCAAGAGAATTGGTTTAGCACCTATTTCCAAAAATATCTCATAACCCAGTTCTCCCAAAACCTCCATGGAATCAGCAAATTTCACCGGATCTTTTACGTGGTTCACCCAATATTCCGGTGTTGCTATTTCTGTGGTTGTTAGCTTGCCCGTCAGATTGGAAATTATATCTAAGTTTGGTTCCCTATAATTAATCTGACTCGCCACTTTCGCAAAATCTTCTAACACTGGTTCCATTAAAGGAGAGTGGAAAGCATGGGAAACATTTAACTTTTTCGTTTTAATGTTTTGCTTTTCTAGTGCGGCGATCGCCCCTTCTATTCCTTCTGACCTACCAGAAATAACAATACTATCCCTTCCGTTAAGAGCTGCGATGGCCAACTCACTGCCATAGGGTTTAATGGCTTGCCTAACAGTTCTTTCATCTGCCAAAACTGCCACCATTTCTCCCCGTTGCGGTAAAGCTTGCATCAGCCTTCCCCGTTCGGCAATTAATTTCAGACCGTCCTCAAGACTGAATACCCCAGCAATACAAGCAGCCACATATTCTCCCACACTGTGACCCATCACTGCATCTGGTTCAATCCCCCAAGATTGCCATAATTTAGCCAGTGCATATTCTAAAGCAAATATAGCTGGTTGAGTATAAGCAGTTTCATGGATTTTTGTTGTTTGTTGTTTTGTTGTTTGTTGTTTGTTGTTTGTTGTTTGTTGTTTGTTGTTTGTTGTTTGTTGTTTGTTGTTTGTTGTTTGTTGTTTGTTGTTTTGTTGTTTGTTGTTTTGTTGTTTGTTGCCTGCACTGAGCGCTTGCCCCGAGACTCGTCGAAGGGTAGCCGAAGTGTTTGTTGTTTGTTCTTGAGGATAGAGTATAGATAGTAACGGCTCTTCTAAATATGGTTCCAGGATTTTGGCACAGCTTTCTAAAGCTGCTGCAAAAGTTGGTTGGGTTTGATACAATTCATATCCCATATCAGGATACTGGGAACCCTGACCCGTAAACAAGAAAGCAATTTTCTTATTTTTAATATTTTTAATTGCTCTTCTGCTTTCTCTAGTATTAGCTGCTAGTTGTTCCCTGAGAGCTTCTGCTGAATCCCCTACCACTGCGAGACGATAATCGAAATGCGATCGCCCCGTATTAGCCGAACAACAAATATCCTCAACTAATACTTCTGTATTTCCGGTCAAGAATTGTTCGTAATTCTTTGCTAATTCTCTCAAAGCTGGCTCGTTCTTAGCGGAAAGAGCCAAAATATGTTGGCTTCTTTCCTTCTGATAGATATTACTTCTAGCACCATTGTCTTCCTCTCCTAACTCCCGATGAGGTATTTGCTGGTTTGTCTTATCTACAGAAGATCGTTCTAACCATTCCCCCAACACAACATGAGCGTTAGTTCCCCCGAAACCGAAAGAACTAACTCCAGCGAGACGAGATTTGTCCCTCACAACCCAAGGTTTAATCTCAGTAGCAACCAACAAAGGGCTATTGTCCAAATCAATATGAGGATTGAGTTCCTGGAGATTCAAATGAGGGGGAATCTCCTCATGTTGAAGAGAGAGAACAATTTTAATCAATCCCGCAATCCCCGCTGCCGCCTCCAAATGTCCTATATTGGTTTTCACCGAACCCAACCAACAAGTTGCCGATGCAGAACGGTCTTCTAGCAACACCCTTTTGAGAGAATTCACTTCAATGGGATCTCCCAGAGAAGTACCAGTACCGTGAGCTTCCAAATAGCTAATTTCTGCCCCACTGACCCCAGCATTAGCCAAAGCTTGACGCAGTACTGCTTGCTGTGCGGGACCGTTAGGAGCAGTCAAACCATTGCTTCGTCCATCTTGATTTACTGCCGAACCCTTAATAACAGCGAGAATATTGTCCCCATCTTCAATCGCATCTTCCAGGCGCTTCAGTATGGCCACGCCGCAGCCTTCCCCCCTCACGTAACCGTCCGCACCAGCATCGAAAGTTTTGCAACGACCGTCTTCAGCCATCATTCCCGCATTGGCGAAGCTCCTAGTTAACTGAGGCGATAAAATTAGATTTACTCCTCCAGCCAAAGCTAAATTGCACTCCCCATACCTAAGACTTTGGCAAGCCAAATGTACTGCCACTAAAGAAGAAGAACAAGCAGTATCCACAGCCAAAGACGGTCCACGCCAATCAAAAATATAGGAAAGGCGATTGGCAGCTATACTGTGAGCATTCCCCGTACCTATATAAGGGTCTCCATCTTCTGAAGACTGCAAGCGAACGTAGTCATTGCCGCTAATACCAACAAAAACTCCTGTCTGGCTACCAGCAAGCTTATCCACCGCCGTACCGGCATTTTCTAAGGCTAAATAGCTTACTTCTAGAAGAATGCGTTGCTGGGGGTCCATTCTTTGGGCTTCTCTCGGGCTAATCCCAAAGAACCCTGCATCAAACAAATCTACTTCAGAGAGAAAACCACCCCATTCTTGTGACAAATCACCATTTCTTGGGGATGGGCCTTTACTAATAGCTTCCTCGCCATTGCGCAGTAATTGCCAAAAAGCTTCTGTATCCTTCGCTCCTGGAAAACGACAACCAATACCAATAATAGCGATGTTGTTGCTGTTTGATGAGTCTTGTTTTGTTGTTTTATTGGGGAGATTTTCTGAAACTTGATAGTTCTGTGAAGTCTTTCGAGTCAGCTCCCCTAAATATTGAGCCAAACTTTCAATTGTTGGGTAATCATAGGCCAGAGTAGGAGCCAGTTTACATTCCAACCAGTCTTCCAGTTCTGCCGATAACCGAACTGCTTGTACCGAGTCTAAGCCATAGTGAGCAAAAGTTTCTCTAACATTTATCTCTTGAGGTGAAATTCCAGTTGACCGTGAAATACGTTCAATTAACCAGTTTTCAATTGTTGTTTGCTTGCACTGAGCGCTTGCCCTGAGCGTAGTCGAAGGGTAGCCGAAGTGTTGTTTGTTTGAACCACAGATGAACGCAGATGAACGCGGATGAATACCGATATTTTTAGTTGTTTGTTGTTTGTTATTTGTTATTTGTTGTTTGTTATTTGTTGTTGAAGAATAAGTTAAAGATTTTGTTTCTCTACTGTCACCCACTATCTTAAGGGTTCCTTCTTCAAACTCCACTTTACAAGCGTAGTGTTGAATTTTTCCGCTGGAAGTTTTGGGAATACTGCCAGTTTTGAGCAATAAAATGGCCAAAGGTTGGAGTTCGTGCCGTTCAACTATTGCTTGGCGCACCGCATTAATTACCGATTCTGGTTCTAGTTTCCGCAAATAAGTGCGTTTGACCTCGTTAACCACCACCAACCTTTCTTCCCCGTCCACCTCCACCGCAAAAGCAGCACCGCAGCTGGGACGTAAAGCTTCGTGACTTTTTTCTACAGTCAGTTCAATATCTTGGGGATAGTGATTGCGTCCTCTAATAATGATTAAATCCTTAAGACGACCCGTAACAAACAGTTCTCCATTGTCAAAAAATCCCAAATCCCCCGTGCGGAGAAAAGGACCTTCACCCGTATCTAAATAAGCTTGGAAAATTTCTGCCGTCCGCTCTGTTTTTTCCCAATAACCCTGAGCTACACTCTTGCCTCTAAACCAAATTTCTCCAACTTTACTTTCATCACAGCGACTCTTCGTATCGGGATTGACAATAACAAGTTCTTCCCCCTCTCCCTCAATTATTCCACCACAACTAACAAAAGTTTGACTTCCTGGCTCCGAAGGACTAGCTGGAACCACCTTATTTTCTCCTAGTGCCGATCCTCCAACTGTTTTCAGAATCGGACTATCCTGTTTTCGACCCCCTGAAACCATCAGAGTTGTTTCTGCCATACCGTAGCAAGGATAAAATGCCTCTTGACGAAACCCACAGTCAGCGAAAGTAGCAGCAAACCTTTCCAGGGTTTTAGCTCTAACGGGTTCAGCCCCAGTAAAAGCTAACTCCCAACTGCTGAGGTCGAGAGTTGTTCTTTGTTCTGGTGTAATTTGACTGATACAAAGCTCGTAGGCAAAATTAGGCGCTCCACTTGTAGTAGCTTGGTAGCGAGAAATAGCCTCCAGCCAGCGGAAAGGGCGTTGCAGAAAGCTGACTGGAGACATCAGTACGGTAGAATTACCGATATAAATTGGAGCTATAATCCCCCCTATTAAACCCATATCGTGATATTGGGGCAACCAAAAGACGGCATTTCTATCGGGAGAATGTTGGAAAAACCTTTGAATTACAGATGCGTTATAAATTAAATTTTCGTGAGTTACCTTCACTCCCTTGGGAGTACCTGTAGAGCCGCTGGTGTATTGTAGAAAGGCGCTCGCGTAGCGATCCGCGGAGCGGCGCGCATCCTTTGTAATGCTCCTACTTTCCTGCCAGTTTGCTGCTAACGACGATGGGATGGTATCGGTAGTTAAACAATTAATATTATCAAGGCCAGCTTTTTGCAAGCAATTTTCTACATTAGTGAGGAGAGATGTAGAAGTTAGAGCAAATCTTGCCTTTGAGTCCCGAATGATACTTTCTAAACGAATAATAGAGCTATTATTTCTGGGAGGATAGGCTGGTACTGCAATTACTCCTGCATAAAGACATCCGAAGAAAGCGGCTATAAAATCAAGTCCCGGCTGGTATAGCAGTAAAGCTCGTTCGCCCGATCCATTTAAGTCTTGGAGTAATGCGGCGATCGCCCTTGCTCGCCGATCTAGCTGTTTGTACGTTAACCTTTTTTCAACTGTTCCATCTTCTTCCAGAAAAATAAAACCCTTTTCTGGTATCCTTTGCTGTTTATCTTTAAGAATCTGAATAAATGACATTATGTATATAGCTAAAGACCTAATCCCAGGCGATACAGGAGGCTAGATAGATATAATATCATATCGCCTAGATCCAACGCACCTAGAACTTGCGCAGAAACCGGGTTTGTCCAAGTAAAATCTCGACTAGAGCAGTCTTTCCAGGTTTCTGACTCCATTTCTAGAGTAGAAGCGCCTATTTTTTTTAGGGAAACGGATCTCAAAGATATCGTCTAGATCCAAAATGGGTTCTATAGAAATAACACAATGGGAATGATTTTAGGAGAAAAATTTGATATTAGTAGAATCACGGCGGATAAACCCGCCCGCGCTAGATACCACGAGTTAAAGCACTTGGGAGCTAGCGCGGTAACACTATAAATTTACGCCCAATCAATGGCCGATCTAACTGCCGGAATGAACTGCTTCACCTCAATTTCCACTAATACGCTTTTTTCTCCTCTACTAGCAACAACAACAGAAACGGAAGCAGAAGCTCCAACCCTGATTTTTGCAGGAGTTCTGCTCAGTTTAGTAGCTATTTACTTCGCCAGCAAACTTGGTGGGGAAATTTGCGCCCGCATCAACTTACCACCAGTGCTAGGGGAACTGGTTGCTGGGGTGGTGATCGGAATTTCTGCTTTTCACATTCTCGTCTTCCCGGAAAGCAGTTCCGACACAACCAACTCCTTAATTATTAAATTGCTTCAAACCACTGCTGGTTTGAGTCCTGAAGCAGTGACCTCAGTGTTTGCCAGTCAAAGCGAAGTGATTTCCCTCTTAGCGGAACTGGGGGTTGTGATTCTTCTATTTGAGATTGGCTTAGAATCGGATCTGGAAGAACTAATTCGTGTTGGTCCTCAAGCAGCGGTAGTAGCTGTTGTGGGGGTAGTGGCTCCTTTTGCTACCGGTACGGCAGGTTTGATTTACCTATTTAACATTCCTGTGGTTCCAGCAATTTTTGCCGGTGCTGCTCTGACAGCCACTAGTATTGGTATTACCGCTAAGGTGCTGGCAGAAATAGGACAGCTCACTTCCAAAGAAGGTCAAATTATTATTGGTGCTGCAGTTCTAGATGATGTTTTAGGCATTATCGTTCTCGCTGTGGTTGCCAGTCTCGCCAAAACTGGTGAAGTTCAAATTAGCAACATTATCTATTTGATTATTAGCGCTGGTGTTTTCCTGATTGGCTCTATTTTCATCGGTCGTTTCCTCAGTCCTTACTTGGTGGGACTGGTTAATCAGATGAAAACTCGAGGTCAGCTATTATTGACTTCCCTGATTTTTGCCTTTATCCTCTCTTACATTGCTACTGTAATTAACCTGGAAGCAATTTTGGGAGCTTTTGCCGCTGGTCTGATCTTGGCGGAAACAGAAAAGCGAAAAGAACTGGAAGAACAGATAATTCCTGTAGCCGATGTTTTTGTTCCCATTTTCTTTGTCTGTGTGGGAGCTAAAACAGACCTGAGCGTTTTGAACCCAGCGGTAGAGAGCAACCGAGAAGGGTTAATTATTGCCACTTTTCTGATTGTGGTTGCTATCCTAGGTAAAGTCATCACCGGTTTTACTGTGTTCGGTCAGGACAATTTGAATAAAATTGCCATCGGCGTGGGCATGATTCCTAGAGGGGAAGTGGGTTTGGTATTTGTTAGTGTTGGTGCTGCTAGTGGTGCGCTTTCTGACTCTACCGAGGCAGCGATTATTATGATGGTAATCTTGACTACCTTTATTGCTCCTCCCTTGTTAAGGGTGGTGTTTAAGCAACCAGTAGGGGAAATATCTCCTTTAGAGGAGAAAAAGGCTATCGACCAACAATAAGGTTAAAACTAGGCCCCTAGATAATCTATCCCCCCATCTAAATTAAAATTTTAGAGTTTTGGGTCAGGTTTTTGTCACTTTTGCAGAAACTTAAGCTACTCTATTTACGTCCTTAAATAGAGGAATAGATAACAAAATAATAGGGAAAAGCTAGGAACGAGCTATTCCCCTTCCCACCGTTTTTTGCAGGAGCAACAAAAGTGAGACTTTACTTGTTACTACTGAGTTTTTTCAGTTTTTTTCTATTCTCGTCTTCCGCTTTAGCGGGGCAACTGACTTACTGGCGATTCAATCCTCAGAGCAACCAACTGGTTTTTACTACAGACGAAGGAGTTCAACCCAAAGCACAGTTAATTCCCAATCCGACTCGCTTGGTTATTGATTTACCAGGAACTATCTTAGGTCGTCCTAGTGTCTCCGAGCAATTTGGAGGCATAATTCGGAGTATGCGAGTTGGGCAGTTCAACGAGCAAATAACTCGTTTGGTCATTGAATTAGCACCGGGATATACTATCGATCCCCAAAAAGTTGTATTTAGGGGAAGTTCTCCGAGGCAATGGTCAGTACAGTTACCTAGACCAGAAAGAATCGAACTTCCACCACCACCACCGCCTATTGTTCAACAACCACCAAAACCATCCCCTCCCGTCACTCCACCTCGTCCCACTCCACCTCCTCCACCAAGAGAAAATCCTCCTGTTGCTTCAACTCCAACCGTTAGGGAACCTGAATATTTTCGAGTAACTAACAATGGTTTATTCCTTCGTCTTGAGGAACAAGAACCACAAAAGATTGTTGTTAAGCGAAGTCGCGATCGCCGTCAAATTGATTTTTATTTAGATGAAATTACATTTCCTGCGGATCTCGCGGGGAGAACATTAGAGGTAAATCGCTATGGAGTCAGTACGGTTGAATTTTTTCAATCTCCTACATCTTCTCCCGTGGGTCGTCTGACTTTGAATGTTACCCAAGACAGTCCGGATTGGCGAGCATTGGTTACCAGATCTGGTGATTTAGTGCTTCTACCGAAGGGAGGTATTAATGCGGTTCCCGACAATAGGCAAAGTAGTTCTGGAAACAGGAGACCAGCTATTCCAGTTCCAGAGCAAGCAAAAATAGAGTCCATTGAATTAGCCGGTAATGGAACTCACCTTTTGATTAAGGCTGACAGACCTATTACAGCTACTTATAGCGGGAATGGCCAAAAGAGAATTTACGAAATTACTATTGCCAATGCTCAACTGGACAGAAACTTCAGGGGAAGACAACTCAGTCGCATGAATCCCAAGGTGCAGGTGCTGCAACGAGATGAGTATAATCTTGTGATTCAAGTACAGCCAACTGAGACAGTAAACATCGGCGAACTGAATCAATTGAGCGATCGCTTACTCGCTCTGGAACTGCGACCTGTAGAAACACAAATATCACGGATTCCTCAACACACTCCTCTTGAAAATAATTCTTCTGGGCCTAGTATTATCGACGTTCCTCCACCAGAAACAAGAACCGAATCCCCACCACAGAACCCACCCAATACTCGCCTTGTAGTAGTTGTGGATCCGGGACATGGAGGAAAAGATCCGGGGGCGATCGGAATCCTACAAACCAGGGAAAAAGATCTAGTTATCGATATCTCGCTTCATTTACAACAGTTTCTTTCCCAACATGGAATTGGAGTACTGATGACCCGAGAGAGGGATTTGTTTGTCAGCCTTGAGGGCAGAAGCCAAATGGCTAATCGAGCTGGGGCCGATCTGTTTGTCAGTATTCACGCTAATGCTATCAGCATGCAGCGACCTGATGTCAATGGTTTGGAGACTTATTATTTTCAGAGCGGTCGCGGACTGGCAGATGCAATTCACCGAAACGTTCGCCAACGAATCACTACCATTAGAGACCGTAGAGTAAGGCGAGCCCGTTTTTATGTCTTGCGCAAAACCAGAATGCCATCAGTTTTAGTAGAAGTGGGTTTTGTTACTGGAAATGAAGACGTATACAGACTTAGAGATGCTGATTACCGTAAGCGTATGGCAGAAGCTATAGGCTATGGAATCTTAGAATACATTAGAACAAGTGGACTGTAGGTATATTTTCCATATAACGTATTGGAGTTTAACTTGCCTTGTCATCATCTAATTTTTGCGACTCTCAGCTAGACCAATCTGCTCAATCCCTACCCAAGAAAGAGTTAAAATACGATCCAGCAAAAATCTGCTCAACAGCACCTATTGGTATTTTTGATAGCGGTGTCGGCGGTCTTACTGTCTTACTTCAATTTTATCGAGGATTACCTCAAGAATCGGTTCTTTACTTTGCCGATACAGCTAGACTGCCTTATGGTTCTCGCTCTCCAGAGGAAATTTTGCAGTTTGTTCGCGAAATTCTGACTTGGATGAGGTCGCAAGGTGTTAAGATGGTAGTGATGGCCTGTAATACCAGTTCCGCTCTTGCACTAAACAAGGTTCGTTCTGAATTTAATCTGCCTATTGTGGGACTGATATTACCGGCATCTAGAGCTGCTGTGGTTCAGGGTAAACGTATTGGGGTGATTGCTACTAACGCTACTGCTGCTAGTAATGCTTATCTACAGGCCATCAGCGAAGTTGAACCCTTAGCAAAAGTGTGGCAAGTGGGCTGTCCAGAATTCGTGCCTCTGATCGAGCAAAACAGAATCGCCGATCCTTATACAAAAAAAATAGCAAGGCAGTACCTAGCTCCTTTAGTTGAAGAGAAAATAGATACACTAATTTATGGCTGCACTCACTATCCCTATCTGGCTAAAGTAATAAAACAAATCTTACCACCTTCGGTCAAATTGGTAGACCCTGCTGAACATGTAGTTAAAACAGCTCAACAAGAACTAGAATTGATAGGCATTAAAAACAATTTACCACCCCTACCTACTCGTTTTTGCGTTAGTGGTTCTCCTAGCAAGTTTGTCCAACTCTCTCGTCAGTGGCTAGGTTTCGATCCGAAAGTTGAAAAAGTCTGCCTTCCATTGCCATCCACTACTCCTGTCAGCACCCCGCGCCCTCTGCAGCGGGGCTTCATGCCCTAAACCTTTAGCTAGCTGACCAGTCTAAGTTCTCTTTATGGGAACTACGTTATCGGGAAGCGTTGAAGTTCCTACCCTGGGATGCGTGCCAGTGCCAGGCTCTAGAACCGAGTCGTTAAACAGCTCTACGAGGGGTAAAGCAGTGCGGCTTGGATAGTACCGACCGATAACCTTGACGAGGCAAACTTACCCCAGAAATGGGAGTTTATGAGGGACTTTACCGTCTCTCTCCCTTTACGGGGATGGCGGATAAATCCGTGGTCCCTGAGCGCTCGCCCTGCCTGCCTCCTCAACTTCATCCGCTCCTTAAAACGTCGCGGTTTCCGTTTTCCCGAGAAATATCATGAGTCTAGAATCTTAGAACCAAGAAGTTCGAGAGTGTTAGGTTAATTGACCTCGCTCTCGAACTTCTTATCGTGTTTGGAAATTCTTTAGACCCCATAGCGTTAGAGTAATATATGGGATCTTCTTTAGACAATAATTGTGGGATAAATTCTTGGTTTTAAGCAATCTCAAGTTATTTAGCAATAAAAGGTCGGTTTCTTCTCTGGAGAGCTTGGCTTAAAATAAGTGTAAACTTTCGTAACTCTCGCTCCGAAACCGGGCTAATCCATGATATCTGTTACCAATCTCTTTGCTTCCATCGATACTGACCTGCAGCTTTTAACAGCAAACCTCAAAAAACTAATTGGCGCACGCCATCCCATTTTAGGAACTGCTGCCGAACATTTATTTGAGGCTGGAGGAAAGCGGGTCAGACCAGCTATTGTCTTTTTGGTCTCCCGAGCGACTATGCTAGATCGAGATATTACGACCCGTCATCGACGTCTGGCTGAAATCACAGAAATGATACACACAGCTAGCCTGATTCACGATGATGTGGTTGATGAAGCAGAAATCCGCCGCAATGTACCCACAGTGAATAATTTATTTGACAACCGCATCGCTATACTAGCGGGGGATTTCCTCTTTGCTCAATCTTCTTGGTATTTAGCTAACCTAGATAACTTGGAAGTAGTCAAGCTCCTCTCAGAAGTAATTAGAGACTTTGCCGAAGGAGAAATCCAACAAGGATTAAATCATTTCGATACTAACTTGTCTTTTCAAGCCTACTTGCACAAGAGTTATTGCAAAACAGCTTCTTTAATGGCCAACAGTGCTAAAGCAGCCGCCTTATTAAGCGAGGCTTCGAGGGAAGTAGCGGAAAATTTATATGAGTATGGACGTAATATCGGTTTGGCTTTTCAAATTGTAGACGACATTTTAGATTTCACGGCTTCCACCGAAACATTGGGTAAACCAGTAGCTTCAGATCTCATTGGGGGTAATCTAACTGCTCCAGTACTGTATGCTTTGGAAGAACAGCCCTATTTAGAAACCCTAATTGAGGGGAAATTTAGCGAAGATGGGGATCTGGAAAAAGCCCTTACTCTGATTCGAGAAAGTTCCAGTATCGATCGCTCTCGGGAATTAGCTTATCGGTATTCGAGAATGGCAATGGAAAATCTGGCTTGTCTAGAACCCTCAGAACCTGCTAGCGCTCTGAAGGAACTAGCGGATTATGTTGTTAGTAGGATTTAACGCTGCCTACCTCTACGATAACGATAGTTTGTCAAGTTTTTTTTTAGCCAAGGATAGGTATGTTTAAACCCCACATTAGCAACTGATAGTGGTAATTTTTACGACCCATCGTTTAGTTCCAGAAGTTGTTGGCTCTTGGCAGCATTTTTTCGATCTAACTGCCAAGCAATTGCATTTATAATCAGCTTGCCATTTCCTGTACAATCTTGTTGATATTCTTCCTGTTCGGCGCACCGCTGGGCGGATCCCTTCGGGACCGCCTTCCCGATTCTTTCAATTATTTTGCCGTACTTTTTATCCTTGGCTAAATCCTTTTCTTCTGGCGTTAAAGGACGACTGCGATCTAAAACTGCTTCAATTATTGGGATGTAAGGAACTCCTTCTTCTGTCGCTTCTTGTATTTCAATCTGAAGTTTTGTTAGTTGTATTATTTCTTGCGCTCCCTGCAAAACGGGAGGTAGGTTTTGTGGAATATCATTGTTTTTACGATGAATTGTATCATTATCTGGTCTAACGTAGAAAATGTTATCTTTGGTTATTCCATCGGGAAATTTATTGTCAGCTATTTCCCCATTGGCCCACATCTGATTAACTATGGATAAGGCTTTAGCTCGATTTTTCTCCGTGTCTCCACCTCTCCCTTCTACTTCAAGTAGTATCCCCTCTTGTTCTTCTGGAGGTTTTGATAAGTCGCTCACGGCAACATAATAAGTAACTGCTTTAGTCCTTGCCATTTTTCTTGATACTCCTTTCTTGACAAATTAGTGAATTAGATTTTTCAATTAATAATTAAATCTAAAATTGGCTGATTGGTTAAACAGCGCCAATGACAGGTAAATAAGTCTGGCTCTTGAACGCCAATACTGGCGATCGCCGGTGCTGCGGGAAAAGGCCAAAATCGGTCAAAGATAATGTCATTGCCGTGCAAGCTAAACTGCAACAAGTAAACTGCTGGAGGTGCAGATAAACAAGTCAGCAGTTCATGGGCTAAATGATAAAGGGTTTGGCGTAGATTATCGGGTAAATGTACTGGTTGCTCATAAGAATTTGGTATTTCCCCTTCACAGATCGCTTCTCCATAAAGCGGTCCTTTTGAGGTCAGCACCACTGGTAGCCAAAGGTCGCCCAACCAATTTGGGTTTTTGCTGGTTTTAATTCCCCAATTTGTCTCTACCCAGTAGCGGGTGCTTTTAATATCTTTACAGGCTTGGTAGATAGAACGAGCAGGAAACTCAAATTCTTCTGGTAACTCAATTGTTAAAGCACAGTAGATTAGGTCTTTACTATCATGTAGGGATGCATTGGCATTTAACAATAATTTTGCTGTCCCTACCATCTCTATCTCTAATGGTTCGGAAGAATAAGCAGCTATTCCTTGCTTGAGTGCTGCCACCATTTTTGCGGTAACGGGGAACCCTGGCAATATTTTTCCCTCTTTGACTTCGGCGTTGGCAATAATTACAATCTTAGACATTACCAAACTCAGCAATAGAACGGGAATCTTGTGGCAATTCAGTAGAGACGTGCGGCCAGGTATCTAGCTTGGAAACGGGTTCGTTGTTGGTGACTGCCAGAAGGTAGCGAACGTTTTGCAATTCTGTCTGGAGTTTTCGGTTTTCGCTTTGTAGTATTTCTACCTTCTCTTTAACTGCTTCCAGGCGTTGGGAAAATTTCTGGCGATAAATATGGGGCAATTCTTCCAGTAGTTGTTCTAACATTTGAGTGTTTTCGGTCAATTCCCTTACCGATCTCTCCAATTCCTCAATTTTCCCATCTTTTGCGCCGATCTGTTCTTCATAAAAGATGACCTGCTGTTCTAAATCTTGCAATTGGTTACGCAAGAGACCCATTGGAACTGCTTGCCCTTGGTAAACGTATGTAGTGGGCTGAACATTTACATTCCCTTTAACTAATCGCAACAATTCTTGAGATAATTGTTCCACAAGCTGGTCTTTTAATTTTAACTCTTCTCGCAGACGAGAGTTTTCTGCTTGTAGAGTTGTCATTTGAGGATATTGAGTCTTATTCACGAGGACTTTCTGCTCCGATAGTAGATAATTGCCATCGTTGATTTCAATGTCTGCAATTTTACCGCTACAATTCGGATCGCGGGTGACCCCTTGCCGACATTTAAGTTGGCTTTTGTCAGCACCCCGCTCTGAAGAGACGGGGCTTCAGGCCCTAGACATTTAGATAGCTGACCAGCCTAAGTTCTTCGAGAACTACGTTATCGGAAAGCG